>DAOVZA010000041.1 GCA_030635405.1 Desulfocapsa sp. | reverse complement strand
TTGTTTTTTGAACAGTACCATGGAACCAATGCTTAACAGTAAAACAACTGAGCTTCGCATAGCCAATAAACCCTTTTACGGTCAACATCAGGCAAGAAATCTAATAAACAGAAGTCTTGCCGCAGATAGACTTGCTCATGCCTATCTCTTTCGTGGGCCTGAAGGGGTTGGCAAGCAGCTCTTTGCAAGAGGTTTGAGTGCAGCAGTAAACTGTGGTGAGCGAGATGGCTTATCTGGCTGCGGAGTGTGTTCGTCGTGTAAAAAACATGCATCGGGAATGCATCCTGATTTTTTGTTGGTAGCTCCTGTTAAGGGCGCTATTAAAATTGCTCAGGTTCGCAATCTAATCAAGCAGCTCTCTTTTGCCCCCTATGAGGCAAAAACACGAGTTGTATTGATAGAAGATGTTCATACCATGCGCCAAGAAGCGGCAAATTGTCTGCTTAAAACCCTTGAAGAGCCTCCTGAAAACAATCTTTTGATTCTCACGGCAGATTCGACGGGGAATGTATTGCAGACGATTATCTCAAGGTGTCAATCCATCCCCTTTTATGCGTTGACAACCAACGAGACCACCACGATTCTCACTGAAAAGGATGAGACACTTGATGCTGAAACAGCTCTGCTTCTTGCAAGACTGGCAGAAGGCAGCCCCGGCAGGGCCGAGTTACTGCAACGCCTCGATCTGGTGGATATCTGGAATAGTTTGCTTAGCTTACTTGTTGATCAAAGCGGCAGTGATGCTCAGGACGTGAGCCGAGTATTAATGATGGCAGAGGAGATGGCAGCGTTGAAGGAAAATTTGCCCCATCTTTTTTCACTTATCAGGCTGTGGGTCAGAGATTGTCTCTTTGACATCCATGGTCAGCAGGTGGAAGCGGAGACTCTGACTAAACGGAAAGACTGGAAGTCTGAACAGTATTTTGCTAAACTACAAGCCATTAACCAGGCAGAAAAGGAATTGGGACGAAACTGTAACCGAACACTTGTGTGTGAGGTACTTCTCTTTCGCCTGAAAGAATAGACGAGATTATGGCAGAAGAACAGCAACAAGTTGAAAGCGGAAGTTCCGACGTTGAAGGTGGGAAATTGCCGCAGTTGAAATATTTTTATAGAATCCGGTTTCGGCTTCAAGGGCAGGAATTTACAGCGTCAACTCTCCTTGATGATCTGAAAAGAGATGATGTTGTAATGGTGCATGGTGAGTATGGCCTGGAGCCTGCCTGTATCATCAATACTGCTCCTGCCTGTCGGGATTCAGAGGTAGAGCGAAGGGCGAGTTACGAAATATCACGGCGGGCTACTTCTGAAGAGTGTAACCGTTACGAGGTAATTCCTCGTGAAGAAGCGGGGGCATTTACAACGTGCAAGGACTTGATCAAGCGGCATACTTTACAAATGCGTCTGGTTCGTGTGGAGAGATTTTTTAACGGTAGTAAGATGATTTTTTATTTCACTGCTGATAAACGTGTGGATTTTCGGGCATTGGTGAAAGATCTGGTTCAGGAATTTAGAACCCGGGTTGAGATGCGTCAGGTTGGAGTTCGCCATGAAACAAAGATGATCGGTGGACTTGGAACGTGTGGACGTGAGCTCTGCTGCTCCGGTTACATGAAAAAATTTGATTCCGTTTCTATAAAAATGGCGAAGGAGCAGGATCTGCCCTTGAATCCAGCAAAAATATCCGGTGTCTGTAACCGTCTGCTTTGCTGCTTGACCTATGAGTTTGAGACCTACAAAAGAGAACGTAAAGGCATGCCTCGTCCTGGCAAGAAGATCATGGTCGATGGCGTGTGTTATCGGGTGAAACGACAAAATCCCCTGCAGGGTACCGTACAGGTATTGGCTGAAAATGGTGATGTTCAGGTTTTAGAGGGAGAGCAGTGGAAGAATGCGGAACCTGTAAAGCCAGAGAAGAAGAGCAATAAAGGAAAAAAGGAACAGAAATCAGACAAAAAAGAGTAAAACTTTTGAGTTTGATTGTCTTTTTAGGATTGAAAATAACAAAGAAAAATTAGATGTAGCTGTTTAGCAAAATTTCCTGTTGTTCTGCTTTTTGGAATACACAGGGAATGCTGGGAAAGTTACCTTAAATTGAAATGACAACCTATATAACAACCCCTATTTATTATGTAAATGCGCAGCCGCATCTTGGTCATGCTTATACTACCATTGTAGCTGATACCTACGCTAGATTTAAACGTATCAGTGGCGATGATGTCAGGTTCCAGACAGGCACCGATGAGCATGGAGATAAAATAGTAGAAGCTGCAACAAGAGAAGATGTCAGTCCTAAAGAGTATGTTGATCGGATCAGTAAGATGTTCAGTGACACCTGGCCGCTGCTTGACATTGCCCCCGATAATTTTATTCGTACAACCGATGCCGAACATGTGGCAACGGTGCAGGGTATTTTGCAGAATGTGTATGATAAGGGTGATATTTATTTTGATAAATATACGGGGTTGTACTGCACAGGTTGTGAACGATTTCTAACCGAAAAAGAGCTGGTTGATGGGAAATGCCCTGATCATCTCACCGTACCTGACGAAATCACTGAAGAGAATTATTTCTTCAGGATGTCAAAGTACCAGCAGGATTTGATTGATCATATTAATGCGAATCCTGATTTTATCACTCCGGAACGTTACAAGAACGAGGTACTTTCATTCCTAAGCGAACCTCTTGAAGATCTTTGTATATCTCGTCCTACATCACGACTAACCTGGGGGATTCCCCTTCCATTTGATGATAAGTTTGTCACCTATGTCTGGTTTGATGCACTTATTAATTATCTCACAGGTATCGGATATCCGGATGGCGATATATTTGCTGAAAACTGGGCTGTTGCCGAGCATGTGATTGCAAAGGATATCCTGAAACCCCATGCTATTTATTGGCCCACCATGATACTTTCCATGGGATTGCCGCTCTATAAAAAACTCCATGTCCATGGTTACTGGAATGTGGATGCGACGAAGATGTCAAAGAGTATAGGTAATGTGATACGGCCTGCAGAGCTTATTGAAGAGTACGGTGTGGATAGTATCCGCTATTTTTCTCTTCGTGAAATGTCCTTTGGTCTCGATGCTTCATTTAGTGCCGATGCCATAGTGTCCAGAAAGAATTCAGATCTTGCCAATGACCTTGGTAATCTCTACAGTCGCGCCACTGCCATGCTGGTTAAATACACGGATGGTGTAGTGCCGGCACCGATTAGTGCTGATGACGATACTGTCCTTTCAGAACTTGCAGAAAAGGTGCTTGTAACATATCAGGAAACCATGAACAATTTTCAGTTCCACCGTGCCTTGCAGTCGGTGTGGGAATTGATCAGTCAGGCCAATAAATATATTGTGACTAATGAGCCATGGGCTCTTGTTAAAGATCCGGAACGAGTTGGTCGTCTGCACACTGTGCTCTATAATCTGGTGGAAACACTGCGTCTGCTCACATTAATGTTGCAACCAGTAATGCCAGAAACCTGTAAAAAGATGGCTTTTGGGTTGGGGCTAGCAGAAGATAGTCCACTTGTACAGGATCTACGTGTCAATGGGAGCTGGGGAAAGCTTGAGGCTGGGAGTACTTTACAAAAGATCGATGCTCTTTTTCCACGAGTTGATACAAAAAAGAAGCAACAAGCCCCTAAGCAGGAAGCAAAAAAGAAGAGTACAAAAAAGAATAAGAAGAAAAACGAAATAATTGAGGGTGTAATTACTTTCGATCAATTTCAGAAAGTACAGTTGAAGGTTGCAGAAATAGTAACAGCGGAACCTGTAAAAAAATCAGATCGTTTATTGAAACTCACCGTTAAGGCACCAGAAGAAAGAGTGATAGTGGCAGGGATTGCAGAATATTATAATCCGCAGGATCTTCCAGGCATGCAGGTGCTTATTGTTGCTAATCTACAGCCTGTAAAATTGATGGGCGTTGAGTCTCAGGGGATGGTGCTTGCTGCCAAGGTGGAAGAAGACGGGGAAAGTCGTCTGGTTCTTGCAACCGTGAGCGCACCTGTTCCTCCAGGAAGCGGTGTCGCTTAAAATATATATGGAGTATTTGAATGTTTGTTGTGAATAATTTTATGATGGCCATAGCTCAGTTGTTAGATTTTTTACTTATGGCGTATATGTGGGTCATTATTGGCAGGGCAGTTATATCCTGGGTAAATGCAGATCCATATAATCCCATTGTACGGTTTTTGTATGATGTAACAGAGCCACTGCTGAGTCGGATCAGGCGCTTTATTCCGATGAGCGTGGGCGGGATCGATTTCTCACCCATGATTCTTATTATGGTGATTATGTTTCTGCAAAGTTTTCTGGTTCCTACTCTGAAACAGATGGCAATGTAGAGAGGGTAGAGATTTATGGGGCTCACCGCAATGTTTCCACACTTTGATCGAAAGAGGAATTTATAATGACTATCACTCCGCAATTAATCAAGGATCAGGAATTTCAGGTTAAATTCAGAGGGTGTGATCCACTGGAAGTAAGGGATTATCTGGAAAATATTGCAGATCATTTCTTTGAATTGCAGGAAAAATGCAAGAAACAGTCTGAAGAGCTTGAAAAACTTCGCAATGAGAAAGAAAGCTCAGATGATTATACTGGATCTCTTGAAACGGATATGGAATTCACCAGAAAAATATCCGATGAATTAAAAGATGGCTGCTCTCAAAAGGAAGAGAGAATTAAAGAACTGACCAAGGAAGTTGATGAACTTCAGTTGCGTATTGCTGATATGGAACAGGAGAATGTCGAGCGTGATGAAGAAGTCAGTGAAGCAAGTGCGTCAGTTGAAGAGGCGAAAGCTGAATTAAAGGAAGCAGAGGCCGAGAACAGCAGTCTGCAGGGAAGAATAGAAATTCTTCTGGAACAAAATAGTGATCTGAAAAAGGAAGAGGTTGATTTTAAGGCTACTCTTGCCTCGGCTCAGCGTTTTGCTATGGATTTGAAAGAGGAAAGTAAAGTTGAGGCGGCAGGAATGATTGCTGATGCCGAGGCTGAGATCAAAAAAATCCGTGATGATGCTCACGAGGAATTAGAACGTCTCCCTGTTGAAATTGAAGCTTTGAAAAAGAAAAAGGGCGATGTGAAGGCGGATTTGAAATCCACGCTTGAAAGTTATCTGGAAACAATTGAAGTTTTCTATCCCGATGATGAAGAAGAAACGACTGAAACGTCTAAGGTAGAGAGCGAAGATGCGGCAGAAGAGAACAATGAATTATTCCAGACAATTCAAATCAATGATGATGGGTCAATTGCTCCTGAAGATGTGCCAAAGCTGAATAGCAGTTCTGAAAATCTTAGCGATACTGAAGAGGCCCTTGAATCATTGTTTGGAGGAGACGGCGAGGGAGATACGGGAGATGATGCCTTTAATCTCGAAAACATGTTTAACCTGGAACCCAAAAAAGATAAAACAGAACCCTCTTCCTGATAACTTTCAGTGCCTTTTCTCTCAATGAATAGAGATGGTCGGCTACTTTTAAGAATATATGTGCAGCCCAGAGCGTCCCGTAACAAGTTTGTGGGTATATATGGTGACGCCATGAAACTTTCCATTACAGCACCTCCTGTCGACGGTAAGGCTAATGCGGCGGTTATCAGCTTTCTTGCTTCGTTTTTAAAATTAAAAAAGAAAAATATAGAGATTCGGAGCGGCTTGCAATCTCGCAATAAAACTATTCTAATTGATGGGTTGAGTGAAGAAAAAATTCGGGCTAAAATTGAAGCTGTTTCTGTATAAATAATTGACCGGGAGATAAGCGTGAAAAAGTATGTGATTGGAAACTGGAAAAGTAACAAGAACAGACAAGACGCTCAAGATTGGTTTTCAGAATTCGCAGATCTTTATCATCCCGTTAATGGGCTTGAAGTCATTGTTGCACCTTCTTTTATCTGTCTGTGCAGTTTGTCTGAATATGTGAATGCCCTTGGAATAAAGATGTTTTCTCTTGCGGCACAAGATGTATCGCCATTCCCAAAAGGCTCCTACACAGGGGCCGTGGCTGCGGATATGGTTAAAGGGATGGTCGAGTATGTGATCATTGGTCATTCGGAACGAAGGCGATATTTTCACGAAACATCCCAGGATACAGCAAATAAGATGTCAGAAACGGTTGATGCCGGCCTGACACCAATTGTCTGTATCGATCAGCCCTATGCAATGTCCCAGCTCACTGTACTCAATGATATCGATTGTGATGACTTGATTATTGCCTATGGCCCAAAGGAGGCTGCAATGGCCAGGATTCCGGAAGAGCCTCATAGTGTCGCAGAAGCCGCACAATTTATTAAACAGGTTCAGGCGAAGCGTCCGGTGGTCTACGGGGGATCTTTAATTGTTGAAAATGTGGACGATTATATAGCACTCCCTGAACTTTCAGGAGTTCTTGTGGGTCAGTCGAGTCTTGATGCGAAAACCTTTGCTGGAATTTGCAATAAGGTAGGAGATTCTTTAGGCTAGTCGTTCTATTTGTTTTTCTTCTTGGGTAGTAATGCAGACGCCACAAAGCCGGCGGAATAAATTCCTGCCCCCACAAGCCCTATAATTCCAAGCACTCCCAATATTCCCTGTTGTTTTGCAAGAGAATCGGCCAGAATCAGGATGGAAGATCCAACGATGAGAGCCGAGATAATCATGGAGATTCCCATGACTCTGCTTGAAAGATCCACCTTGTCAGCAAGATGCTCGATCCGCTTCATCTCAATGTTCAGTGTCAGGCGGTTATGCCTTACCTGATCCATGATTCGCTGGATATCGAGTGGTAGGTTTTCAACCAGATCCCCGTAGTCGTTCATGCTTTTCTGCATGCGATGCCGCAGTGCTGTAAATCCGTAACGTTTTGTCACAACTTCTTTAATTTGCGGTTCAACGTGGGCAAGCACATTAAAGGATGGGTCAAAGTATTCTGCAACGCCTTCAATGGTGGTGAGTGCTTTGGTGAGCAGTATCAAATCACTTGGGCATACTATCTGATAGCGCTGCAGCATTGCGAAGAAATCTGAGAGTAATTTTGTTATATCGAGTTGTTTCAGGTCTGCGTCCTGGAATGTGGATGCCATGAGTTGTGCATCCGATCTAAAATCTCTTCTATCGGTTATTGCAGGATCAACGTCTGTGAGCTCAACAACCACCCGGCAGAGTTTGTCAATATTTCCCTGGCTGATGGCCGCAACAAGGTCAATGAGTTGTTCAGCAGTTTTCTTATCAAGACGTCCGGTCATTCCACAATCAATAAAACAGAGTTTCTGTCCGGGAAGCAGGAAGATGTTACCAGGATGGGGGTCAGCATGAAAAAATCCATAACGGAGACATTGTTTAAAAACAGCATCTGTGCCATTGGCAACAATCTTTCTTCTCTCTTCTGCTTTGAGACTTTTTGGATCAACAGATGATAAGGGGCGTCCCTTGATCTCCTCCATGGTCAACACATTGCGAGTGGAGGCATGCCTGTATACTTTAGGAAAACTTATGTTTGGATCTTCTTCAAAATATCGACGGAGTTTTTCTGTTGCCTGGGCTTCCTGAAGAAAGTTCATTTCCTTGGTGATTTCTCGTGAAAACTCGGCAGCTACGGCAACAGGGCTATATCCAAGATTAGAAAAATAGTCTTCAACGAACTGGGCCAGCCATTCAAGAAGGGCCATGTCATCTTCAACGAGTTTTCTGTTACCAGGGCGTAAAACTTTTAATACAACGGCGGTGTTGTCAGCAAGCCTTGCCCGATGAACCTGAGCCATGGAAGCCGCTGCAAGGGGTGTCTCCTCAATAGAGGCAAACAGTTGTTGCAGACGTCCGGGGAATTCCTGAGCCAGAACTTCTTCTATTTCATTAAAGGGAACCTGACCGCAATTATCCTGAAGATGCTTGAATTCCTGAGCCCACTCAGGTGGAATGAGATCAGGACGGGTGGCAAGGATTTGACCGAGTTTAATATAGGTAGGTCCAAGTTCTTCAAGTACATGGCGCATTCGCAGGGGCCGTGACGAGACAGTGTCCTCCTGCTCATTGTCGGGGATGTCGTTGTTTTTCTTTCCACCGCTAAACGAGTCAAGACCAAGGTCTTTAATGATTTCTTTGAAACCAAACTTGGAAAGAACCTTGATTATATTGGTGAGTCGTTTAGTGCTTTGAAAAGTCTTTTTGATATTTGTGACTTTCATAATCTCTTCTCAAAGAAAATTATTCTCTGGTAATCAAGTGACGCTATAACCAAATACGTAATTTAAACCATTGCCCCCAGTCGTTTAATTCTTTCCTGCATAGGTGGGTGTGTGGAGAAAAGACTGGCCATTTTTCCTCCTGAAAGAGGGTTCACGATATACATTTGAGCTGTGGCCGGATTAACATCCATCGGACGCCGTCTGTTAAAACTTTCTAACTGCTGTAGAGCAGAAGCCAGCGATCGGGGATGTCCGCAGATGGCGGCACCTACAGCATCAGCCTGGTATTCACGACTTCTGGAAATCGCCATTTGAATAAGAGATGCACCAAGTGGTGCAAGAATCATCATGGCAATAGTACCGATCATGCCACCACCGCCACCGTTGTTGTCGTTTGATCTGCCACCACCAAAAATCATTGCCCACTGAGCCATGGATGCCAACATACTGATTGCTCCAGCCATGGTTGCTGCAATGGTGCTGATAAGAATATCGCGGTTTTTAATATGAGCCAGTTCATGGGCTATTACACCTTCAAGCTCATGTGGTTTAAGTATGTTCATAAGACCGGTGGTCACGGCCACTGCTGCATGCTCAGGGTTTCTTCCCGTTGCAAAGGCGTTGGGTGTGTCCTGATGCATAATATAAACACTTGGCATGGGGAGCTCTGCTCGTTTTGCAAGTTTTGAGACCATTTGGTGAAGTTCAGGTGCTTCTTCTGCAGTGGCCACTCTTGCGCCACTCATTTTCAGGACAGCTTTATCACTGAACCAGTAAGCAAAAAAGTTCATACCAAATGCCATAACCAAGGCAATGGTCATTCCACTACTGCCGCCAATCGCCTGTCCTGCTACCATGAGGACAGCCGTAAGGGCTGCCATGAGCGCGCCCGTTTTCATCATACTTGTCATTGTCTTCTCCAAGGGGAGTTAGTTTTGTTGTTGTCCCTTTATGTTGAGTCATACCATAATGATGGTGTGATCTCTGTCAAGAAAATGTCATTTTCTATTCACGCATCTTTAAAGAATTGACACTATGTGATTGTTAGATTTTGTTAAAATCAAACTCAGGCTGATTCTCGTAAGCGCTTTTTACCAGAGTTTTAAGCTCAGTATTAATTGAAGATGGGGCAGGAATGGATTCAAGAACTGGTAGAAACTTTTCAACCGATTCTGGTGCATGAAGACGCATTTTATCTTCAATGTTAATGGTTCCATCACCAACAATGGCACCGGACATGGTGCCAGACGTCCTACTGTCACCGTCCAAGCCTCGCATAAAAAGCATGATGCCACTGATGTCATTCTTTTGATAAAAGAGTTTGATTTCTTCTTCAATAACATCCCTGTCCTCAGCCAGCATGGCAATTCGGGCACGGTAGTCCTCCACATGGGCTCGCAAAGTTTCATACACATCAAAAAACATATTGTTGAATCTGGATTTTCGGAAAAATCCACGGACTTCCTGGTTTTCAAAAAGTCGTTTTCGAATGGTTGGGGAACTTGTTACGTATGAATCAAAAAAGAGTACATCGCCAAGGTTTGTGAGCTTGTAAAATCGTTGGATGAGATGGTTTTTCTGGAGAATAGCATAGATGCGAAGGAGATCAAAACCAATCTCTGTCTCGAGGGAGAGCGCAGAGTTAATGATCTCCTGCTGGTACTCATCCGAGTCTTCTTCAATGATTTTTCTAAAGCCGAAATAACGTTCGGCCATATCTTTCTTGATCTCAAATGCCAGGGATTGGGCAAAATCTTCCATACAATACCTCGCTTGAAATAGGCGGCTTATGTATCTGCTTGACAGCGACTTGCTAGCAGGTGAT
>DAOVZA010000145.1 GCA_030635405.1 Desulfocapsa sp. | reverse complement strand
TCTAAACATTGACACTCCTGTTCTGATAGGTGGAGAAACTGGATCAGGAAAAGGAGTAATCGCCAGAAAAATACACCACAATAGTTCAAACAGTAGGGGACCTTTTATCTCCGTAAATTGCGGTTCCATTGCCAGTGAACTCGTGGAAAGTGAACTCTTTGGCTATGCAAAAGGCGCTTTCACAGGTGCCAGGAGTGAGGGCAGAAAGGGACGTTTTGAAGAAGCCTCAGGCGGAACAATTTTTCTTGATGAAATTGGTGTCATGTCACTTAGCGCCCAAACCAGACTTCTTAGTGTATTGGAAGATCGTGCTTTCTATCGGGTTGGGGGGAACAAGGAAATCAAGGTTACTGCACGGATCATTTCTGCAAGCAACCTGGATCTTGAAGAGGCAGTAAAAGACGGAACATTTCGTCAGGATCTTTTATTCAGACTCAATGTCATCGCCGTCACTATTCCTCCTTTGCGAGAGCGTTCCGAAGATATCATGCCGCTTTTCGAGTATTTCATGAAGTTTTACAATACAAAGAATAATAAACATTTTAGCATCATCTCTCCAGAAACTCGTGACATGCTGCTCAACTATACGTGGCCAGGTAATGTCCGTGAACTACGTAATATAATGGAACGGATAAACCTTCTTGAAAGCGGAAACACCATCCTTCCTCAACACCTTCCTTTTCCAAATGGGACAAGTGATTCAAAGAGTCCGTCAATCGATCAACCTATCGAATTGGACTATGAGAACTCCAAAAAGAAACTTATTCAACAGGCACTACAGAACAGCAATGGTAATATAACCAAAGCTGCCCAAATACTGAATATGCCTCCACACAAACTCCGTTATCGCATCAAAAAAATGAATATTAGCAGATAACATTATTCTCTTTTGCATAAGAATATTCTCACATACGCTTTGTCAATTTGACAATATTCTCATCTCACCTCTTTCCCACTGAGATTATCATTACACCACGCACCATTTACAACAACGCTAACCCCCTTAAACATAACAACAATCCGAACGCAAGACCTCACCAAGAAATTCTGGCATGATACATGCTAGCCAGACAGAGGACTCATACAAATAAATAAAACGGAACAACTTATGGGAAATGGCATTATTCAAGTCGTTGATGATAACGAACGAAATAGAAATATCTGCAGAGAAATCCTGGAATTTGCGGAGTTCGATGTTGTTGAAGCTGAAAATGGTGAGGTCGGTTTGCAGGTAGCCCTTCAAGACAAACCCGACGTTATCCTACTCGACATTATGATGCCGGTGATGGATGGAATGGAAATGCTGGTTCAACTGAGAAAGGATCCGGAGCTGCTTCACATCCCAGTCCTTATGCTCACGGCTAAAAGTTCCACAGACGATATTGTAAGAGCACTTGATTCAGGAGCAAATGATTACCTGATTAAACCCTTCTCCGATGAAGAACTTGAGGCTCGTGTAAAAACCCTCTATCGGATGAAAAAAGCAGAAGACCAGATCAGAAATCAGAATGAAATACTGGAGCAGAAAGTACAACAACGCACACGTGAACTCAATGAGACACGGCTTGAAATTGTACACCGACTTGGTATGGCAGCAGAGTACCGGGACAATGAAACAGGGTCCCATATCATTCGAATGAGTTTGATGTGTAAAGAATTAGGTGCACTCTACGGGATGGATAGTGCCCAACAGGATTTACTGCTTAATGCCAGCCCCATGCATGACATTGGTAAAATTTCCATCCCTGATGCGGTATTACTAAAACCCGGTAAGCTCACAGCCGATGAATGGAAAATCATGACTGAACACACAAGTATGGGTGCAAAACTGCTTGATGGGCATGACTCTACCTTAATGCATATGGCACGGGACATTGCACTGACTCACCATGAAAAATGGAATGGCCAAGGCTATCCAGGAGGGCTTACAGGCGAAGAAATAATCCTGGAAGGTCGAATTGCATCAATAGCAGATGTATTTGACTCACTAACCTCAAAAAGGCCCTATAAAAACCCCTATCCTTTAGATTTTGCATACAAGATCATTGGAGAAGAGCGAGGAAAACAGTTCGACCCTGAGCTCACCGACATTTTCCTGGCCAATAAGGAAATATTTGCCCAGATAAAA
Source organism: Desulfocapsa sp. (assembly GCA_030635405.1). Next base: position 4,073 of record DAOVZA010000145.1, on the reverse strand, counting down.
CAGGATCACTCAGATGAACAAATTACTACTACAGGTAATTTTGAATTAAGCGAAAGAGACAAAGAACAATAAGCAGTGATCCGAACCCACTAAAACTTAACTTTAAATAGCATATCAAGCTAAAACCGGCATTCCCCGGATAAAGGACAAAAAAATGAGCGAAACAATAAAAGTTCTTCTTGTAGATGATCAGGAAAAAAACATCAAAATTCTTTTGGAAATTCTTGAATTTGAAGATGAATACACAACGGAAGCCGTATATTCAGGAGATGAATGTCTTAAAATATTACCTTCATTCATGCCCGATATTATTCTTCTTGATATTATGATGCCAGGAATTGATGGCTACGAAGTGTGCAAACGCATACGCGCTAATCCTGACCATAAATCAGTTAAAATTATAATGCTTTCAGGTCGTGCTATGCAGGATGAAGTCACCATGGGAATGGAAGCAGGAGCTGATCGCTACATATCAAAACCATTTGGCATGACTGAACTTCTCGACGCCCTGGAAGAAGTACGGAAGCCTGTTTGAGAAAAGTCTTAAAGGGTCAACACTGATGAAAAACGCAAAATTCCTGACAATATCTCTTTTAACAATATTGTTTAGTATCACAGCAGTGACTCTTTATACGTACCATACTATCAACAAAAGCCAGGATTCACTCGAAACCCATATTACCCAAGTACTGCTCAGCCAGCAACAACTCTACGACACCTACACAGAAAAGAGTCTTGAGTCGCTCGAACAATTTGCATCAATCTATGCAGGAAACAAACAGATACAGCAACTATTTCTCCAGGGAAAAAAAGCCATCAAAAGTGAAGGTGGCGGTGCGGGAGGCATTGAATCTGCTAAAATCAGGAATAAACTTTACAGCGTCATAGGAGTAAACTGGCAGGAACTTGTTAACGATTACAATAACCACCAGCTTCACTTCCACCTACAGCCCTGTTCCACCACTTTCCTTCGAATCGAAAACCCTGACAGCTTTGGGGATAACGTGGAAGCAACACGACATACCATTGTCCAGACAAACACTACTCAAACGAAGACAAAGGGCTTTGAGATAGGGCCTGTCCTCTCTGGATTAAGAGGAGTGGTTCCCGTTTTTGCAGTTGACCCAGAAAGTAATGAAAAGGTTCATGTCGGGGCTCTTGAAACGAGCATGTCATTCCTTCCTCTGATGAAAGCACTGAATCGTGAGCTATACACTGAAGGCCATGGCCACATGATGCACAGCATGATTTTATTAAAGAAAAGTGCCATCAAACATAAAATATTGCCAGAGTTTCAGGATAAACTGCAACTGGAAAGTTTATCCTTTAAAGGCTACTTTATAGAATCCTCGGCCACTCTTGAAAAAGCAAAGACTTTTATTGCAACCCCTGAAATACAACAAGAAATACACACCCCTGGCATACATATTCTCAAGGACTTAACTCCACCCATTGCCTTTATCAATACCGTACTACACGACTATGAGGGCAAGCAAGACCAGGAAACAAAAGGGGTTGGACAGGTCATTATCTGGCTTGATATTAGCTCTGGAGTAAACGAGCTGGAAAAAGTTACATACACAAGCATCATTGTTGCCATCATAATGGAAATCCTGATTCTTGTTTTTTCTTTTTTTGTGTTTTTATACCTATCCAGACATCTGCAGAAAGTCGTTTCACTTAACAAATCACTTAATGAAAAAATCACTGAAACAAATAATCAGCGCAAAGCCCTTGAAATTAGTGAAGCACGTTTCAGAAATATTATTGAAACATCCAATGACTGGATATGGGAAACAGACCCTGATGGTATCTACACCTACTCAAGCCCATCCATAGAAAATATCCTCGGTTTTAGTGTTGAAGAAATAACTGGACAGCATTTTTCCTATTTCATGCGTCCTGATCAGATGGAATATGTCAACGTAATCTTCAAAGGATTTGCCGCCGAGAAACAACCTTACACCGATCAGGTAAATGTTCATCTCAGTAAAAAATTAAAAGAGATTCTCATCCAGACTTCAGCAACACCTATACTCTCAGATGATGGTAAACTGCTAGGTTATCGGGGAGTAAGCAAAGACATCACCGTTCAAAAAGCAACGGAAAAACTACGCCGGGCAAAGGATGCTGCAGAACTTGCCAATAAGAGCAACTTTGCGTTCATTGCACATCTGTAAGAAGAGGATCGTACCCCAATGCATGGAATTGTAAGCTATGCAAACTTTGGTATAAAAAGAATCAATAAAGTTCCCAAGGAAAAGCTACTCCACTACTTCAACGAAATAACCGACAGTGGTAACCGCTTAATGCTACTCCTCAATGATCTTCTTGATCTTGCCAAACTTGAAGCAGGGATGATGAGTTACTCCATGAAGGAGCAGGACATATGCGGAACCATTTCTCTTCAGACGGATCAATTTCAAACTGCGTTACAGGAAAAAGAACTCCAGCTCAAGGTAAACTACTCGAAGCATCCCCTTATCTCTGTTTTCGATGCAGAGCGTATGGGCCAAGTACTGCGTAACTTACTCTCGAACAGCATCAAATACAGTGAACGTGGCAAAACAATCCGCATTGAAACGGAAACAAAGCACACCATTATTGATGGCAAAAAAGAACCGGTTATCATAGTCAGCATATCTGACCAGGGAGTTGGTATCCCAAAAGGTGAGCTGGAAACAATATTTGACAAGTTTAGCGAGAGTTCCAAAACGAAAACAGCGGCTGGCGGTACCGGCCTTGGTCTTACCATTTGTAAACATATCATCCAGGATCATGAGGGATCAAAAATCTGGGCAGAGGCAAATCCGGAAGGTGGTACAATTTTTCGTTTACAGTTATTGAAAGTGCAGGAAACAGAATGAGGAAACTTGCAAAAACTCTGCTTCTGATCACTGTTCTACTTCTCTCCTACCAGAAACAGACTTCAGCTTCAGAAAACATAACAATCTGTGGAACTGGCAATTCCATGGAATTACTACAGCTACTCGGCAACAAATTCACAGAAGATAACCCTGACATAATGATCACACTACCAGACAATATCGGCAGCAGGAGCGGTATCAGGGCTGTGGTAATGGAAAGATGTGATTTTGGCAGTGTCACCAGGCCTCTACTTAAAAACGAAGTTGCCTACAATCTGAATTCCCATATATTTGCCTGGACACCGGTGGTTTTTGTCACACACCCCGACATGGAAGCACCCAGGAATCTCAGCAAAAAAGATATCATCAATATTTTTAGCGGGACAACAAAAAAATGGGAAGAACTAGGGGGCAGTAAAGGTAATATTTATCTGGTGAACACAGAAAAGCAGAGTGGAATACGCAAAGCCCTTGGCAAATTCCTGCCTGAATTCAATAAACTCACCACCGTTCCAAATTCTTTGCGTTTCTCCGCACAGGAAACAATGCAAGCTGTGAGACAACATAAACAAACCATAGGATACCTACCGCTTACAACGGCCCTAACGAGTATATTAAATATTATGGAAGTGGATGATGTTTTCCCAACACCGACAAGTACTCAGTCGGGTCATTACACACCCGTTTTACCTCTGACCCTTGTCTGGAAGGGACTTCTGACTGATACCATGAAGACTTTTTTGGATTTCCTTAACAGTTCAACAGTTCAACAGCTAATAACACAGCATGGCGCGTTTACCGGCATGGAATTATAAAACGTTTTTTTAAACTATGAATATATTAAAGCGACTTAAATCTGTTACAAGGCTCACATCATTGAGAAGTAAGGTCTTTTTAATTTCCTTATTACCGATCATTCTAACCATCATTATATCTGGTAACAGTGTCTTTCGCCTTATACTGGAGAATGAAGAAAAACAGCTCCAAAAGCATATGACCTTTGTGGCTACCAGCCAGGCCCACCATGTAAACCTACATCTCTCAAAATTTCTTGCAGAATTTGCTCAAATAGCTGAAAGTAATTATTTTAAAAACTACCGTGATACATTTCAGGATACACCTCTTTCAAACTTCTTTATCGGAAGACAGGCGCAGTTTAAAACACTTGCCGTTGTAAACAGAGGATTTGCCCTTGTTAACGTAGTA
>DAOVZA010000326.1 GCA_030635405.1 Desulfocapsa sp. | reverse complement strand
TCTGTTTAGAAAGAGCCAACAGTGGGTTTTGTTCTTCCATTTCAGAGGACCAGATCTCCATATCAATATGAACTGCATGTAGGTTATAACTGACAGGTGCTTTCTTTTCCCAGTATTTCAACAACCACAAGAGGACCAGACTATCGACTCCACCTGAAACCGCAACCAGCACATGATCACCGTCTTGCAACATGTTGTAATCACACATGGCCTGGCCAATACGCTTATTTGTTTGAGTTGCTAGCATTCGCTTTTATTCTGACTATTGATGGAGATTTGAATATCCCTAAGCATTTTCATGTACCAGTAAACTACCCACTGTTTCAATAAAAAAAGCCCCGTTCTCTTTCTTTTACAATAGAGAATGGGGCCTAATTCTTTTTAACTGAAAATAGTACTCTATTTAAATAAATACTATTCCGTTTCCGGCTTTTGAAAATAAGGAAATCCTGTCAGACAGCCCTTCATACCATCACGACTTAACTCTGCAACAGAGAGCCATTTAAAGCCACGTTTCTGGGCCTTGTCAAAGGAAAAGATATCGCTAAACAATGCCTTTTGAGTTTCATCAAAAGAAGATGTCCAGAGAACAACACCACTTTCAACTCCAATAAGCTCCATGGAAAAAGAAACAGCAGCAGGAGTTTCTGCAGACATTGTGGTTCCAACACGTTCACGATACTTACTAAGACTCACTTCAAGCACAGCACCGCAACCGGTGGCCTTTCCAACGTCACGGATCTGTTGTATTCTTCCACCCCAGGGATCACCAAGAATAGCGTCGAGTTGATTTTCGGTGAGTTGCTTATACTCAGCACGACTTCCAATCTCGTCATTTAAAACAGAATCAAGAAATGCTGCACCTTCTATCATATTCTTTTTCTTCTCTGCCGTGAGAGTATCGCTATAAGCAACTGGAACTGCTGTTGGCAATACAGCGACACAACTGACTTCCGGCAAGGGACCAAGCTCTCGTTTTTGATCTTCATTAAATGAAGAACAGGCTGATAAGGCAAAAGATACACAACACAACATAGAGAAAATTTTTCTCACAGGGTTCCTTTTTATTTACTGAAATATTAAAACAACTAAACAATGATGGATTCGTAAAAACCTTATTTGATCGATGGCTCGTAAATTCTCTATCATTACTTTTAATTATACCACAAAGACTCTTAAAGTATTCCTTTAGATGATAAAGTTCCGGTAAGAGAGTCAAGTTTTGTAGTTGCCTGAGACATTGCCCTGGCAAGTGCCTTGAAAACAGCCTCTATTATATGATGGCTATTTCTGCCATGGATGAGATCAACATGAAGAGTTAATCCGGCATGTTGAGAAAATGCTCTCATGAATTCAAGTGCAAGGGCTGTATCGAAGGTGCCAAGTTTCTGGTCAGGAACAGCGGCCTCATAATGTATGTAGGGACGATTACAAACATCCACAACCACCCGAACAAGGGTCTCATCCATTGGTAAATAAGACAAACCATATCGTGCTATGCCACCCTTATCTGCAAGGGCCTCAGAAAATGCTTTACCAAGACAGATACCAATATCTTCAACTGTGTGATGATCATCAATATCGGTATCACCAATGGCCTTAACTTTTAAATCAAAGAAACCATGCACAGCAAAAAGTGTTAACATATGGTTCAAAAAAGGTACTCCACAGTCAATGTCAGCATTACCACTACCATCAACCGATAATACAAGATCGATATCAGTTTCTTTTGTTGTACGTTGAACTGAGCCTACTCTCTTTTTTTCCTCACCCATGGGTGACCTCATTTAGGTATTAAAAACACGAATTATTTGAATTAAGATACGTTTATAGCATACTTTCTACCAGCAAAATTATCTCTTCCTTTATTACACGCCAGACCTTTTTTACAACTTCCCCTCGATTAGGTTGATTTTTCTATTGACAAGACACACCATTCAAGAGTAATTTGCATCTCGTTTTGTCATATATATGAGCGGGAATAACTCAGTGGTAGAGTGCAACCTTGCCAAGGTTGACGTCGCGAGTTCGAATCTCGTTTCCCGCTCCATTTATAAAGTTCAAAAGGTTCGGCATAAGTCGAACCTTTTTTTATTATTATTTGCAACACCCCTAGAGGACAATAGAGAAACATGAAAACCTACCTTACTCCGGTCAATGAGATCGAAAAAACATGGCACCATGTAAATGCCGAAGGTAAGATTCTCGGCCGTTTGGCAACAGAGATTGCGAGTCGTTTACGCGGCAAACACAAGCCAAGCTTCTCCACCTTCATTGATAATGGGGATTTTATAGTTGTCACTAATGCTGATAAAATTCGTCTTACCGGTAGAAAGTGGGACAATAAAAAATATTATCACCACACCGGATACATTGGCAGCTTGAAAGAGATCAACGCTAAGGATCTTCTTGAAAAACATCCTACAGCCCTGCTGTACAAGGCTGTTAGAGGAATGCTTCCAAAAAACACATTGGGTCGTCAACAACTGAAGAAATTGAAGTTGTTTGCTGGTCCCGAGCACACTCACGCAGCACAACAGCCTGCCGACTTAGACATATAATAAAAGAAATTACGGAGATATTAGATCATGGCTCAAGATCGTTTTTACGCCACAGGCAAAAGAAAAAGTGCTATTGCAAAAGTATGGCTCACCCCTGGTAGCGGAAAGATTGTTGTTAACAAGATGACACCAGAAGACTATTTTGGTGGAACCTTCAAAATTCACAAACTTGACCGTCCATTTAAAGTTACTGACACCTTCGAGAGCTATGACGTTATGGCAACTCTTCTTGGTGGAGGAAAATCTGCTCAGGTAGATGCTTTGACCCACGGAATTTCCCGCGCACTCCTTGAAGTTGATCTGGAAAATAGAGCGACACTGAAAAAATCAGGTCTTCTTACCCGTGATCCTCGTATGAAAGAGCGTAAGAAATACGGTCAAAAAGGCGCTCGCGCCAAGTTTCAGTTCTCAAAACGCTAATCCGTTTTACTGCTTTTCCTTCCTGTCTGCCGGATTTCTGGCAAACAGAGTGAAAAGCATCTGCAATTGGCAGTTTTATAAAGGGAATAACAGATATCTGTTATTCCCTTTTTTTATTAAATGTCCATTATTAGGAAGATCCCATGTTACGAGTTGCCATTATAGGAGCGTCCGGGTACACAGGAGTTGAACTTGCACGTATCCTCTGCAACCATCCTGAGTTTGAACTGACCGCAGCGACATCTCGCCAATATGCAGGAAAGCCATTATCTGAAGTCTTCCCAAACCTGCTTGGTAAAACTGATCTGATATGTGAGAACCTTTCCATAGATGAACTCTGCGAACGCGCAGATCTTTTTTTTGCAGCAGTTCCACATAAAACCGCCATGGATCTTGTGCCGCAACTTTTGCGAGAAGGCAAAAAAGTTGTCGATCTCTCT
>DAOVZA010000059.1 GCA_030635405.1 Desulfocapsa sp. | reverse complement strand
TTTGAAGTGAGGATAACTCCACAGCTTTCATTTAAAAGAGCACCTTTATCACTATCTGCAGAATAAAATTTTCCAGGTTTGTAGTCGATTTTTTCAACAATTCCATCGATGGGTATTCGGTTAACGTGAACATTAAACACATTCATAAAAATCGAAATTTTTATTACCTGCTCATTTAGATAAATATCGTCTTTCTGTTCTTCAATGACAATGATTTTTCCATCTGCCGGGGAAATTAATTTATCATCAGTTGCATCAGTCATCCGTTCAGGGTCACGAAAGAAAGCAACAACAAAGGTTGTAATGCCAAGTGCTGGCCAGGCCAGAAACTCATAGCCAAGAATGGCTGTGATTAGGGTCACAAATCCGGAGAAAAGAATAAAGGGGTAGCCTTCACGGGCAAGTGGAATTCGTGGCTGAATCATATGTGTTTCTTTTATAGTTGTTGGTTAACAGCAAAAAGCAGATAACGAAGATTCGAAATCTGCTTTTGCGTAATAAATCAAAATAGTCAATTAAAGGAACTCTTTAAAAGAGTAACAAAGCTGACTTGAGTCTATTTTGGAGCCCTGGCCATAGCTATAGTTCCAGTCCTTACAATTTCCTTAATCCCAATGGGACGAAGAATATCAATAATGGCCTGAATTTTTGTGGCTGAACCTGTTACTTCAACTGCGTAGGCCTTCGGACTGACATCAACAACCTTTCCACGAAAGATATCAATGACACGTAAAACTTCCGCGCGTGTTGTGTTCTCGGCTTTAACTCTGATAAGGGCCATCTCTCTCTCAACATATTCACTTTCACTAATGTCTGTTACTTTAATAACATCAATTAGTTTGTGAAGTTGTTTCGTGATCTGTTCAACTATGGCGTCGTTACCAATTGTCACCAGTGTTAAACAGGAGAGTGATGAGTCAAGAGTTTCAGCAACACTAAGACTCTCAATATTAAAGCCTCGGCCACTGAACAATCCAGTGACCCGGGAAAGGACTCCGGGTTTGTTTTGAAGAAGAACTGAAAGTGTATGTTTCATCGGTTTATCCTGTGAATAAAAGATTCTAATTGTTCATAAGGTGCCTAGTGTACAGACACCTTTAAGCATTTTTCTTTTTGCCTTTGTGTTCTCTAGAACCGTATCAGACAAGAAGCATTTCAGTGGTCGCTTTTCCGGCAGGTACCATTGGAAAAACACCCTCTTCACGAGCAATTCTGAAATCCAGGATAACTGTGGTTTTCTTGACTGCCTCTAATGCTTTTTTGAGGGTAGCTTCGACTTCGCTGGTCTTGTCGCAACGGAAACCAACAGCCCCATATGCTTCGGCAAGGGCAACAAAGTCAGGAGTTACTTCCATAACAGTGGCAGCGTAGCGTTTGTCGTAGAAAAGTTCCTGCCATTGTCGAACCATACCAAGGTAATTATTGTTTAGGATACAGACAATTACCGGACAATCATACTGTTTAGCCGTTGCAAGTTCCTGAATGTTCATCTGAATAGAACCATCACCAGCAACATCAACAACAGTTGCATCAGGGAATGCCATTTTTGCGCCAATGGCAGCGGGAAGTCCGTAACCCATGGTGCCAAGACCACCTGAAGTAACAAGTCGTCTTGGTTTGTTGAATTTGTAAAACTGGGCAGCCCACATCTGGTTCTGGCCAACCTCTGTTGTGATGATTGCATCTCCACCAGTCAGTTCGTCAAGTTTCTCAATGACAAACTGTGGCTTGATAGTTTCACCTTCATCAAGATATGTCATTGGATGTTTCTTTGTCCATGCATCAACTTGTTCGATCCATGGTCCATGAGAAGATGCTATTGCATCCAAATCTTCGCCACAGGAATCGAACCAGGTGTTTATAGCTTCAAGGGCATGTTTACAGTCTGCAACAATGGGAACATCGACAGTAACATTTTTACTGATTGAAGTTGGGTCAATATCTATGTGGATGATTTTTGCATGTGGAGCAAATGCATCAATTCGACCGGTAACACGATCATCAAAACGGGCACCAACTGCGATGAGAACATCACTTTTGGCAACGGCCATATTGGAAGTGTAACTGCCGTGCATACCAAGCATACCCATGGATAATGAATCTCTGCCAGGGAATGCGCCAAGTCCCATAAGGGTCATGGTAACTGGAATGTTCAGTTTCTTGGCAAGCTCAGTCAATTCTTCATTACTGTTGGAAAGGATAACTCCACCACCAACATAAAGAACGGGTTGTTTCGCTTTTAAGATTTCTTTGCACGCTTTTTCAACCTGTCCCATGTGAGGCTCGTAGTTAGGCTGGTAATTCTGCATACGGATCGGTTTCTTTTCTGTAAACTCGACCATGGTGGCGACAACGTCTTTTGGTAGATCAATCAGAACTGGCCCGGGACGTCCGGTGCGTGCGATATGAAATGCTTCACGAATAGTGGGTACCAGGTCTTCCGCCTTGCTGACAAGATAGTTATGTTTGGTGCAAGGTCTGGTAATACCGACAATATCGACTTCCTGAAAGGCATCGTTACCGATAAGAGGGGTGGGGACCTGACCTGTAAGGATTACCATCGGAATGGAATCCATGTACGCGGTGGCTATGGCTGTAACACCATTGGTAGCACCGGGTCCTGATGTGAGAAGTGCAACACCAACGTCTCCGGTCACGCGAGCAAGTCCATCTGCTGCATGAACAGCACCCTGTTCATGACGAACAAGGACGTGTTTCACTTCTGAATCCATGAGGGTATCATAGAGGTCAATTACTGCACCTCCAGGAAAACCAAAGATTGTTTTAACCCCCTCTTCAAGGAGGCATTGAATGATAGCTTCGGAGCCTGTTATTTTTCCCATGAACCTTCTTCCTCTTTTATATATATGTTAAAGTTTTATTAGAAAGGTTGTCCGTTACGAATACAACATTTATACCTAGTTAGAACGATGAAATATATATGTCAATCGTGTGGATGTCAATATAAGAAGGAACTGTTCCAAAAAAACGCCATAAATTGTTGATTTTAAGGGGCACAATCATTCCCTGCTTGACAATTGACCTCTATGGTGATTATTTGATCAAGATTACTAAATAAATAACCAAGAGACTTTCATGTACACAGCAAATTTCCTATCAAATCTACTACTAACCCTGCTTAGGGAATCGACTGTGGAAAAGATTGGAGAGTTCTGAAAAGTACATCAAAAACACTTTAAAATCCGATAAAGGCCGCAGCGTTATACTGCGGCCTTTTTTTATTTGTGCCCAGTTTAACATACTGATTGCTGTCGAAGTCGGGTATCAAAAAAAGAGGTAGAGCATGAAATCTGAAGCTGTCAAGAAGTACAGACCATACCCTGTCGTAGATCTGCAAGATCGCACCTGGCCCTCCAAAACGATAACGAAAGCCCCACTTTGGTGCAGTGTTGATCTCCGTGATGGAAATCAGGCTCTTGTGCAACCCATGAATCTCAAGCAGAAACTTGAGCTTTTTCAATTACTGGTTGATGTTGGTTTTAAGGAGATTGAGGTTGGGTTTCCATCTGCTTCAAGTGTTGAATTTGAATTTGCCCGTACTCTGATTGAAGATGGACATATTCCTGATGACGTGACTATTCAAGTGCTCACACCAGCGCGGGATCATCTTATTAAAAAGAGTTTTGATGCAGTGAAAGGCGCAAAAAAGGTTGTGATGCACCTTTATAACTCAACGTCCACATTGCAGCGTCGCGCAGTGTTCAAAATGAATAGGGATGAGATTACGGCATTAGGTGTCGAAGGTGCACGTGTTATTAAAGAAGAGGCTGAGAATTGCCCAGAAACACAGTTTCGTTTTGAATATTCTCCCGAGAGCTTTACGGGAACAGAACTTGATTTTGCCTTGGCCATATGTGTTTCTGTGATGGATGTGTGGCAGCCAAACGCCGAAAATCCTGTCATTATAAACCTTCCATCAACAGTTGAAATGGCAACACCAAATGTATATGCCGATCAGATTGAATGGTTCTGTAATCATCTGCCAAATCGAGAAGCGGTTATTTTAAGCCTTCATGCCCATAATGATAGAGGTTGTGCTGTTGCGGCAACAGAACTTGCTCTTATGGCTGGTGGAGACAGAGTTGAAGGAACCCTTTTTGGAAACGGTGAGCGTACCGGAAATGTGGATATTGTAACCCTTGCTCTTAATATGTTTACACAGGGGATAAATCCTGAGCTTGATCTCCATGATATTGGTAAAATTATAGCTATATCCGAGCAAGTAACTGATATTCCGGTTCATGTCCGGCATCCATATGCAGGAGAACTTGTCTACACAGCATTCTCAGGATCTCATCAGGATGCAATCAATAAGGGAATGGAGCTTTGTGAAAGTGAAGGTCGTCAAGTATGGGCTGTTCCCTATCTTCCAATTGATCCAACAGATGTTGGCAGGAGCTATGAGTCTATCATCCGGATAAATAGTCAATCCGGGAAGGGCGGTGTCGCCTATATCATGGATCGGGAATTTGGACTAAAGATGCCAAAATCCATGCATCCAGAGTTTGGAACTATTATTCAGCAAGTAACTGATAAGGCAGGCCGTGAACTTCAGCCGAAAGAAATCTGGGAATCTTTTGAAGTTGAATATTTGCAGAAAATTACACCCTATTCCTTGAAAATTTTCAATGTAGTTAAACGTCATATTGATAATGATGAACAGGCGTCTCTTGCAGAAATTGATGCAGTGGTTGCTGTGAATGGTAAGGAAATATCTCTTAAAGCTGAGGGGAACGGACCGCTTGATGCCTTCTGTGCAGCTCTTAAGGAAGATACCACCGAGAAATTCACTCTCAGTAGTTATCATGAACATGCTTTAAGTAAGGGATCAGGCTCTGTTGCAGTTGCATATATACAGATTACAATGCCTGATGGCGAAAAAAGATGGGGTGTTGCCATGGATACCGATATCATTATTGCATCCATCAAGGCTGTGCTGAGTGCTCTAAACAGAGTTGGTAATTTGGGTTTTTACGAACCCACCAAGAGTACTCAGCCAGTCTTTTATTTACTGAATAAATAGAATCCGATTCCTCCAGCTGCCAGCCAGATATTGGTAATGTTGGATATCGTGATGTTTAGAATAGCAGCGAGTGGTTTTCTGCGACTCAATAAGGCCAGGCATGATTTGAATTCCGGCCAGGATGTAAGTGATGCCAGAACAAGAAAACCGATGATCCCTTTTGGTGCTTTTGAGTTCTCTGCTGCAAAAGAAACCACAGAATCGAGAAAATAACCGGCTCCAAGCAAGAGTAGAATCGCCGGTATCAGCCATTGCCTGGCACCTTTATGGTACATTTCATCGCTTTCTTCTTCGCCTTCACTCGGGCGCAGGAAGAAAAGTGGAACTGTCAATAAGATCGCAGCAATCAGCCAGTATTTATACAGGGATTCGGGGATAGAAAAGAAGCTGACTGCAAGGGTTGCTGTGCTGACTATTGTGAATATACTGTAGAAAGGTTTGGTTGTAGCCGTTTGCCATGCCATCTTACAAATCATTGCGGCAATAATCAGCAAAATTGGATTCATAAAGTTTGAGCCAAGCGGAGTCGAAGCTGCAAACAGCACATCACCTGCCACAAGACCCACAATAAGACAAAGAGCTTCAGGGCCGTTGGTTATAAAACCTGTAACCGTACCAATTCCCTTAATGTGCTTAATGGATTCAATGATAATTTCGACTGAAAGTCCGATGAGCATCATTTCAATGATGATCCCTGAAGCACCAAGGAAAGAGAGTTGGACATCACCCTGAAAGATCAGACTGCTTCCGCAGAAAAAAGCAAGAACCAGTACCCATACCACCATATCTAATCGTGTGATCGAGCTGAGAATAAGTTGTCTCACGCCTTACGCACCTTTTCTAAAAATGTCTCAATGGTTTTTTTGTTGAGAAAAATTCCACTTATCTGCTCATCACCAGATTTAAGTGTTGGGATAAATTTCACCCCATCTTTGAGCGCACGTAAAGGATTGGTTATTATTTCTACTTCCTCGATCTGCACATCGTCAGTATCTTTAAGTAACTCATCCAGAGTCTTTTTTGCCATATGGCAGCGAGGTCAGAGATTTGAATGATAAAAAGTGATATTCATGATAGTTGCTTTATTGTTTTTAGGAGGATAATATTAACTACGGGATTTACACTAAGGATACACTGAAAACACAACGCTGTTCAACAAAAGTTTTATAGAAGTTTATGAGCACTTTGCCTTCTCTTATAATTATGGATGATAAACGGTATCTTCTGCATGATACCGGCGGTGACGACCATCCTGAAATCCCTGCAAGGCTTCAGGCTATACATCAATCTTTGCAATCCAACAGCTGTTATTCCTCTCTCGCTTTTATTTCTCCAGAACCAGCAACACGAAGTCATCTCATGATGGCCCATGATGAAAACTGGCTATTTCGTTTTGAAGAAGCTGTTCTTGCCGGTCAGACGTATATTGATCATTCCGATAATCAAATCTGTTATGAGACCTATGAAATCGCCTGCCTTGCGGCAGGGGCAGGAATCACAGCAATAGATCAAATTGAAAACACTAAAAATTCAAATATATTTTGTCTTGTACGTCCTCCCGGGCATCATGCTGAACATAATATCCCTTTTGGATTCTGTTTTTTTAACAATTGCGTGGTTGCTGCCAGATATTGGCAACACAAGTACAATAAAAAACGCATATTGGTATTCGATTTTGATGCACATCATGGCAACGGCATTCAATCAGCTTTCGAAGAGGAAGCCGACAGTTATTACATTAGTATTCACGAACATCCAAGTTTTAGTTACCCTGGAACCGGCTATGGTGATGAATTTGGAATGGGAGAGGGGAAGGGCAGTATTTTAAACCTCCCTCTTTCTCCTGGTTGTGGAGACGATCATGTGGAAAAGTTATTAAAAGAAATTATTCCACAAAAGCTTGAAGAATGGCAGCCGGATGCTATTATTATTGCAGCAGGATTTGATGCTCATATAGCAGATGATATGTCCGGTCTTCAATACTCCACCGAACTTTATTACACGCTTGGTTGTGAGGTTAAATCCTGGGCTGATAAATATACAGATGGAAAATTACTTTCCATACTTGAAGGTGGCTATGAACTCTCCGTACTTGGAGATTCCGTTGCAGCATATGTAAGAGGTCTGCTGGGAAAATAGATCCCGGTGTTTTTTTAATTTATAAAATTTAATTTGAGGTAGATCATGTACATTTTAAGGCATATGACGCCCGATCCAATCACAGTATCCCCAGCCATGCTTCTTCCTGAAGCAAGAGCTTTATTAAATGATTATCACTTTCGTCATTTGCCAGTTGTCGATGAAGAAGGTGGCTTGGTTGGCATCCTCACTGATCGTGACCTGCGTTCAGCTTACCCCTCATCTGTTATAACGGATAGTGAACGAAGACTGGTTTATGAGAGTGTTGAGAAAACCTCTGTCTCTGAAATCATGTCAACCGAATGTGTAACACTGAATACTGATTCCACACTTGATGATGCTCTGTTTCTATTTGACAGAGATCAACCGGGCGCACTGCCAGTTGTTGCTGATGGCAAGGTCGTTGGAATTTTCTCCATCAGAGACCTTAACGCTGCTTATAAAACCTTATTTGGAGTTGGTGAAAAAGGTGCAGTTTTGATTGGTCTTCATGATGATGCTAGCCCAACTATTATGACTAGAATTGTAACTCTTCTTGAAAAGGAGAAAATTCCATTCAGCAGAGTACTTCGTATCTTTGATAAGCAGGTGGGAGATACCATCTATCTTCGAATCAATACTTTTAAGATTGCTGCTGTTTTAGAGCTTTTAGAAGAAAATGAGTTTGTTGTCAAAAAAGGATGATGGTTTAATCCCAAGGTAGTCCTATGAGTATAGATATACTGTTTAATCCAGAAAGTGTTGCTGTTGTAGGAGCTTCTCGAGAAGAGGGAAAAATTGGTAATACCATTCTTGCCAATATCATCGATGGTGATTTTCAGGGGAGTATTATTCCAATTAATCCTGCTGTGGATGATATTCTTGGTAAGAGATGTTTTCCAAGCCTGTCAGAGTGTGATCTGGATGTTGATCTTGTGGTTCTGGCAATTCCTCAATCGCAGGTAAAGGACATTATTGTAGAATGTGCCAAGGTTAATGCGAAGGGGGTGGTTATTGTCGCTTCAGGATATCAGGAAACTGGTCCTGAAGGTGCCATCTTCGAGCAAGAGCTTCTTGATCTCTGCCATCGTAAGAATTTAAGACTTCTTGGTCCCAATTGCCTTGGTTTTATTAATACCGCAATTAATTTGAATGCATCATTTGCAGGAGCTATGCCAAGGGCAGGTGGAGTTACTGCATTTTCTCAATCCGGTGCTCTGTGCAGTGTCATGCTTGATATGGCAAATGATCGTCATATTGGACTTGCTAAACTCATAAGTGTTGGTAACAAAGCGGATATTTCAGGTGTTGATGTTCTTGCCTATCTTGCTAAAGACCATGATACTAACGTTATTGTAGGGTACCTTGAAGATATAGTAACAGGTAAAAACTTTATTAAAGCAGCTGAAGAAGCGGCAAATAATAAACCTGTTATCGTTTTGAAATCAGGTACAACCACGGCTGGCTATAAGTCAACGGTGTCTCATACTGGTGTTCTTGCAGGGGCTGATACTGCCTATGGTGCAGCCTTTAAACGCTCCGGGGTGATCAGGGCTGATACCTTCGAGTCTCTTTTTGATTATGCTGCTGCTTTTTCCATGCAGCCTCTTCCCAAAGGAAATAATATTCAAATCATAACGAACGCCGGTGGCCCTGGTATTATGGCAGCGGATGCTGTTGATAATGCAGGAATGCAGGTGTATGAGCGAAAAGATCAGTCCGGCA
>DAOVZA010000109.1 GCA_030635405.1 Desulfocapsa sp. | reverse complement strand
CCCGAGAAGATATCTATTGAGTAGGGAATTAGGCATTACGGCCTGACATGCAACGATGAAAGAGACAAAAAGTGCAAATGCATCTGAGTTGCAATAACTAAAGATGTACCAGAGTTGTGGAGAAATCAACAACGGGACAGCCATAAGCCTGGCATCCTGGTATTTAAGAACATACAGCAATAGAACCCCAAAAAGGAACACATTGAACATACGAAGATTTAAGTGTTCTGATAACTTAAATGACGATATCACCTGTGCTAGTTTACCAGTGAAGAAATAAGATATTTCATAGCTGTTCAAGCGTGACACACCATAAACACTATAGGTATGACGAATATCAGGATCGTCAATTGTTGGTGGCAACCACTTGGTTTTGTAAAACTGAGCAGCATCAAGGTGAACGTATTCGTCGGGATGTACATTTTCGGCACTCGTTGCAGCCATCACAATAACAAGAACAAATATTGAGGCAAAAAGGATTGGTATGAACTTTTCTTCCGTCCTATAGGTCTCAGTCAGAGAAAAGAACAAAAACACAACTGCAAATATAAGGGCGATTCGAAATGCCACCTGCCAGGACCAGAACAAGCCTCTTTCGACGCTTAATAACAACTCAAAACGTGGATCCCTTCCCGTTGATTTGGTTGATAAACCATTGGAATCGATCTCACTGGAACCAATATCAAATATTGGATTAAGTCTGGAAAAATCATCCTTATTTACAAAGAGAATAGGAGACAAACCATTTTGTGTTATAACCAGTTTCTGAATAAGTGAAGTACCGACATATTGTTGAGGGTCAATACGCAGCTTTTCTACCTTTCGCAGGTCTGTTAAAAAAGCTGTATAGTGTTGCTTAGCAGGTTTGACACGAATCCTGCACATCCTTTTTTCACTGTACTCTTCACCCTCACCAGCCCAATACATTTTAAACCAGGTCTTTTGCGAAACATTTATGTTTAGATCGACATAAGCACAGTTTTCAAAAAAGTATAAATAAGACACCGAAAGTATAAGGCCTATAAACAAAGGAAACTTCCATTTTATAAAAACCCTCAGACTCTTCATCATTCACCACTAATTCCCAGAAAAAGGTACTCCACTGATATATTTTGCACTAAATCTTGTTATTCCTGTAATACATCTTTTTTTGATTGGAACATTACAACTCTAAACCCCAAAACATCATAACTATTTTCTGGAGGTGAGGGGCTTCGTTTTGCACAACGTATGGAATAGGGACCGCCCTGCCAGCTGCCACCACGAATTACACGGTAACTGATCCCTACTTCGTTTTTTTGATAAACTGGATTCTTTATTACCCTGCTTTTATATGCATTTTTTCCATAACGATCTTCACACCATTCCCAGACATTTCCAAGCATATCATACAACCCAGCCGCATTGGGCGAGAAACTTCCCACGGGAGCCGAGACCATAAAACCATCAGAACAGTTATGAAGATCTAACCTTTTTGCCTTCAAGGAATCATCTGCGACATTTGCATATTCACACGCTTCATCACTATTCTCACCCCAATATGTAACTGTGGTTGATCCTGCTCTGCAACTGTACTCCCATTCGGCTTCAGTAGGTAACCTAAAAGAATACTCACCGTTATGATGCCCTGTTAACCAGTCAGTAAATCCTTTCGCATTATCCCAACTCACAAAAACAACTGGTTGGCTGTCATCATCAAGAGAATAATCCTGCATTACCCCACTATTATGATCAGCTTTATACTGTCTGTACTGAGCATTTGTGACTTCGTACTTTCCCATCCAGAAACCATCAAGACAAACTTCACGAACAGGCTTTTCATGTAAAAATTTGGACAAACTTTTATTTGGATTTCCCATTTGAAAGCAACCTCCCTTAACCCACACAAACTCCATTCCTGTTTTGGGATTCGTCCATACATTTGACTGTTGTGGATTTTGAGGCAATTCTCCTGCAATGATGCTGCTTATAGATATCAAAGAAAAAAACAGGGGGAGAGATATTTTTTTCTTATTCATAATTTTTAAATACTGGTTCAATAATTGATTCAGACAGGACAGAATACAAAAGGATGGGTTTCTTGATTATTTTCCCATTAACCAGCCAATGTGAGAAATTCTTTTGATGCGAGCTGGTAATTTTCACTGCTATTTCCCTTCCTTCAAAATAATACCCCTGATAATCTGATTCTTCAGGGTAATCGTCAATACTGTACGTAATTTCTTTGGGTCCTTTTACAGTACATGAAAAAATGGGACCAAGTTTAAAGAGTTCTCTCATTTCTTTTCGAAGAAAAGTTGGTCGTTCCTTCATGTAATTTCTCAAAAGTTTAATATAGTTCGAATCACCCTGCCCATAATTTTCCAACATCCCTTCATAGTAGCTCAATCTTTCCTGAAGATATTTCTGATTTATTCGGTGATTCATCAAGTCCATACTTAGTGAAATGACAAAATCACGATAAACAGGATCCTCATTTATTAAGCGACTAAAAAGTTTTGTTCGACCGATGTGAAAGTTGCCTTGTTTATACACAAGTCGCCAACCTTTTTGCTGCCAGATTTTTCCATTTGCCACTTTGGGATATACATTATAAAAACTGTGATCCATATCCCAATTTATCCAAAACAATTTATTTTCAGGCTTACTCTGATCCAGAACTCCTATACCCTGATAAAAGTCAGTGGTTCCACAAAATGCAAAAGAAAACAAATGTCTTGCTAAGTTATCAAGGTCAATTTGTTTTCCAACTTTTGCCATGGTCAAGTCGTCATGACTTGTAGCAGGCTTCCATAATTTTTTATTATACGTAGCCTTCGATTTGCGGGTATTCACACTTCTAAACTTGTAAGACATGAAATCTTTGTGACCGAAATAATTCTCCAGAAGCTCATCATTAATTTGAGGGACCATGAAGTGTATGCCCTGTTCTTCACCATTTATATACAACAGGGCAAGTTTTGTTTCGGGAACTACACAACCTATACGTCGGGAGATATCATAGGCTAGTGGGTTATTAAACACCCAACCACCATATGGCCATTTAGTATGATGTACAATTAGTCGTTTTAAAGGTAATTTGTTTGGGCTGAATTTTATTTCAGGTGTAAATCCATTGAAAGTAGAAATGCCGTATTTTTTTCTAAAATAGAATCTAAAACTGCTAAAAAGCTGTACTCGTTTTCCTCCATGAATCCTCATTCCGGCCATTGAGGCAAATGTGAGTTTGCCATTTTCATCAAAATAAGAAAGATATGCAGGTCGCTCCCAGTATTTTCCCCTTTGAGTTTTATTGGGTATGATACCTTTATCTGGATGATATAAATCATCCTTATCCACAACAACGGATACTATTGGCCAACCTTTTTTAAAAGCATTCTCTTTTATAATTTTACTACTGGGAAAATCTTGGAGCCCCTTATTGGGAGTATGTTGATATGTGGTTTTTTGACGTTTTCGAGGAAAAGCAACATCCTCAATCTTTTTTAAATCTACCAGAGTCAACTCAAATTGAGGATCATGGTTGATTGACTTAAAAGATAGCCCCTTTGAAGTAAGTTTCACGTCACTTACCCCGGCTACAGGAAGCACAAATTCAAGCCCTTTACCGTATGACAATGATATATCACTAAATCCCAACTGTTCAAGTGTGATATTAGTGATGACTACTTCACCTAATTCTGCAATTGGATCTATTCGTATTTTTTGAACTTTGTTTATAACGGGAATTACAAATGCGCATTCATTTTTGCCAACTGCAACGGGAAGTGTTTTCAAGCGTCTTTTAGAATACGTTTGGTTCTTTGATGCCCAATAGAGAAACAGGTGACTCGCCACATCTGATTCTAATGTAATCCGAATTAAAGCCTGTTCTGTATATTGAAAATAATCGTCCTGAGCTACAGTTCGTATCAGCCCTGTTTGTTTAAGGACTCTTCCCATTGAACCATAGTCAAGTACAGCACTGGAAACTTCCTGTCCCCTCATACTACTTTTTAGCTTTTCAAAAAATGACCCTTTCTCAAGAGAATACGCAGTAATAGAAAACAAGAATAAACAACAGATGATTATCCACTTATTTTTCATAAGATTAGGATTTTAAATTTCACCCTGTCGATTATAAAATGCATTTGCTTTGACAGTTGGTATGAATTCCCTCAGGTTCTCCTGAAGATTCAAGAAAGTATCTAATTCCATCTTGATAAAATTATATGAAATAACAGCTTCTTCACTATTTTCAGTTATTGAATCAATTCTACCTTTTGGTACTCCTTCTGTTAATAATTCCAACATTTTTTTGCTATTTTTCTTGAAGTCTTCAGAGGGCATTGTGATAATTATGGTACCATCATTCATGTTTCCTTTTAAAATCCGTTTCGAGTACTTCATCACAACTAAAGCAACCACACTGACAACTAATAAGATTGTCAAAAATGAAAGATTAAAGGTTGCACAACTTAGGGATGAAGCAACAACCAGCATTATAAATCCAATTTCCTCAGGTTCTTTAATGGGGGTACGAAAACGAACGATGGATAATGCACCCAGCAATCCTAAAGAAAGTGGAAGTGAAAACTGAATGCTTATAAAGATTGCTGTAATGGAAATTCCGATAAGTGGAAAAGCTCTATGAACCTGGCTTCCTGTGGCTCTGGACTGATAAAACGTCACATAGAGATATGAAATAAACATTGAGCTACAGAATGATATCACCATCAACAAAAGGAATGGCAAAAAACCGACATCTTCCATTTTATTGCTGCCAAAACCAGACAAGGTTACCAGTAGATCTTCCAATTGAAACTCCTGTTCTAGAAATTAATTCTCGATAATTTAGAAAAACACCAACTGTATTTTGAAAATGCTTCTTTCTTACATCCTAAAGCAGTCAACTGACGAAGAGTGTCAGGTAATTCTGTAAGGCTTCCTTTCACTTCAACCACTCCGCTGCTTAAAAATAGTGGCTTTACACAGGGTAACATTTGCAGGTTTGCCCTTGGAGCAAAAATGTCATAATCTATGCAGATACGACACCGAGTCTTCGGCTCAACAAACCTGAAACGTTTATAACTTATTTGGAAGGCGGGATATAATGATGGAGGAAGTTTTATACCTTGCTCTTTAGCCCTATGTTGAAGTACCAACAATCTGGGATCTGCCAGATCAATCTCACTAAGTTGTTTTCCTGTAAATTCACTTTTAAAGCGTATTTTTTTTCTGGTTGCACCAATCTTACTTTTAATTTCAACAAATGAGTTTTCACCCTGTTCACGACCATCCAATGATTCATACCAACGAACTCTGAATTTAGTTTTCAGGTAATCACTGTTAATCTTTTCACCAAGAAATTTCCAATCTTTAGTATCGTAATATATACTTGAAATCACACCGAATGGAAATTTGGAATCAGGCTGACATCGCAACTTAAGCCAGTTAACCAAAATTGGAGCAAAAGTATTATTAAAAACATACTTTAGTTCATGTTCAACCTTTGGTTTATCACTGCTAGTTACTTCTTTCATTGTAATACTATTCCAGAACCAGTCATTTAATCACAACGAACGTTTTTCTTTTATCCTATACAATCGCGCCATTTGTGGCTCAAATCGAGTCACAAACCAGAAAATAGGCTTTCCAAGATAATGGGTTACAGAAAAAATAAGTAAACATTTCAACCCAGCGTTATCCTGATACGCTCCCATGGGAACAAATTTACTGAGTAGATAATGTCTAAACACTCGGTGCACAGGACTGGAGTTGAGATCAAAACCATCACTCATAATCTTTTTTGCCATATTAATTCACCCTAACCATTAAGCCGCTCCCTCATGTGACGAAGAAAAAGTCTAATCCTTAAAAATGGGCTCAATCGCAGTGTAATGGATGAAAGATTCCATAAACTACGGGGAACTTGAGCACTAGCTTTTGCCACTTGTTTTGTCCCATGAAAATCATCCAGATGATTCTTATGCCTGATGTTACATATTTCTATTGTCTTTGGAAATGCCAGTTTACTGACTAAAAGATAATCAAGCCACGGCTTATAATCCTGTAATGAATAACCAAGAACGGCAGAAGCTGAAGCGTAGAACTTTGCAGAATCAAAGATCCCTTGCTGGAGAGGGGCATAATTCTCATCCTGTTCCTTTTCTGCTTGTCCTATTTCATCATCGGTATGGCGAAAAATCAATTCATAACCGCCATCATCCTTTAATCCATAGCCATTCAGTGTTGGATGAGGAGCTCGACACGCCTCCTCAAAAAGATCTCTTGCATAAAGAATGGAGGAAGCAGCAAAGTCAAAACAATGTTTATCGTAGATGATACCTTCAATATGATTATCTTCCGCTGTTGGAAAGGGTATTCCACGAGTTGCCGCAAAAAGTAGGCCATGACAATTAGGTGTATCATCACGATGGGCAATTGCTTCATGAAAAAATCGTTGAATGGTTCCCAGCCAGCCGATATCAACCAGAGCGACATCTTGATGATCAAAAAAACCCATTGCTTCCAGATACCGTTGCAAGGCGTCATTGATTGGTCGTGTTTGCTTTTTCACTTCTTCCTGAAATGCATCATCTTCAATTAATTCAGCAAAACGAACACTGTTTTCAGGAAGATACCCATCATGTGCTGGACTGAGAACAGTTTCTCCAGTCAGCTGATGTCGTTCTAAATGTGAATTAAAGGGAACGGGATCAAGGGAAAATACTCGACAAACATCCAGAAAATCAGAGTTTCCTTGTGGGAGAAAAACAATTCCAGCATTGCCCTTAGTCAAGCCCTGATAGGCACAGCTAGCACCAGCCAGTGCCATACGACTCACATAGAGATATTCAGTTTCAGGTAATGTACGCCCGGGAAAAAGTTCTGGTACACTCTCGTCCCAATATTTTTTAAAAGTCCATCCTTCTCTTGCAAGAAAGAAGACCTTCCCTATGTT
>DAOVZA010000093.1 GCA_030635405.1 Desulfocapsa sp. | reverse complement strand
CCATCTTGAGGACGGGAGATAGTCTCTTCAGTAATTACTCTGTCTTCACGCATGGCTCGACCAGTTGCACATTTCTCGGTCTGACAATGGGCGGTTTTAAAGAGTTCGTAACATTTTTTACCTACGACTTCATCCGGGGTCATACCAGCCACAGCAGCGCCCGCCGGATTCATAAAGGTTACATTGAATTCAGTATCAATGGACATGATGGGAGTCGGGATGGCGTTGAGGTTACTTATTTTTTCATCTGATGCTTGCTTCTGTGCTGCCTCTTCAGTGATGTCAAGGATATACTCAAGAGCTCCTTTGATATTCCCTTTGGCATCTTTAATGGGGGATCCTGTATATTTAATGGGGACGATCATGCCTTCAGCAGGTCGTGCAATGGTGTAATCGGTAACCACAGAATCAGTTTTCATGGCACGGGCACATGCACATTTGTCCGTTTGGCAATGGGGCGTTTTAAAGAGATCAAAACATTTTTTACCAACCACCTCATCCGGTGTCATTCCAGCCACTGCAGCACCGGCCGGATTCATAAAGGTCACATTGAAATCAGTATCAATGGACATGATGGGTGTTGGAATTGTATTCAGATTGTTGATTTTTTCATCAGCTGCTTGTTTCTGTGCCGCTTCTTCAGTGACATCAAGGATATATTCAAGAGCACCTTTGATGTTTCCCTTGGCATCTTTTATTGGTGATCCTGTATATTTAATAGGAACAATCACACCTTCAGCAGGTCTTGCAATGGTGTGATCAGTGACGACTGAATCAGTTTTCATGGCACGGGCACATGCGCATTTTTCAGTTTTACAATGTGGAGTTTTAAAGAGATCAAAACATTTTTTGCCAACGGCCTCATCGGGGGTTAGTCCTGCAACTGATGCACCAGCAGGATTCATAAAGGTGACGTTGAAGTCTGTATCAATGGACATGATGGGAGTTGGGATGGTATTGAGATTGTTTATTTTCTCATCTGCATCCTGTTTTTGTTGTGCTTCTTCTGTGACATCAAGAATATACTCAAGTGCTCCCTTGATATTCCCTTTAGCGTCTTTAATTGGTGATCCAGTATACTTAATAGGAATAATCACACCTTCAGCAGGTCTTGCAATGGTGTGATCTGTAACCACCGAGTCAGTTTTCATGGCACGGGCACAGGCACATTTTTCAGTTTTACAATGTGGAGTTTTAAAGAGATCGAAACATTTTTTACCAATAACTTCATCGGGAGTCAGTCCAACAACGGATGCACCGGCTGGGTTCATAAAGGTGATGTTGAAATCTGTATCAATGGACATGATGGGAGTTGGGATGGTATTGAGATTGTTTATTTTCTCATCTGCATCCTGTTTTTGTTTTGCTTCTTCTGTGACATCAAGAATATACTCAAGTGCTCCCTTGATATTTCCCTTAGCGTCTTTAATGGGTGAGCCAGTATACTTAATTGGTACAATCACACCTTCAGCAGGTCTTGCAATCGTGTGGGCAGTAACCACCGAATCAGTTTTCATGGCACGGGCACATGCGCATTTTTCAGTTTTACAATGTGGAGTTTTAAAGAGATCAAAACATTTCTTACCAATAACTTCATCGGGAGTCAGTCCAACAACGGAGGCACCGGCTGGGTTCATGAAGGTAACGTTAAATTCCGTATCAATTGACATAATTGGTGTTGGAATAGTGTTGAGATTGTTGATTTTTTCATCAGCGGCTTGTTTTTGCGCTGCTTCTTCAGTGACATCTACGATATATTCAAGAGCTCCCTTAATGTTGCCCTTGGCATCCTTTATTGGAGCACCGGTGTATTTGATTGGGATAATAACTCCGTCAGCAGGACGAGCGATGGTAACATCAGAAATAACTGAATCAGTTTTCATGGCACGGGCACATGCACATTTTTCAGTTTTACAGTGTGGTGTTTTAAAGAGATCGTAGCATTTGGTTCCAACAACTTCATCTGGAGCTTTTCCGGCAACTGCGGCTCCTGCAGGGTTCATAAAGGTGATGTTGAATTTGTCATCAATTTCCATGATGGGTGTGGGGATGACGTTAAGATCTGTTTCCATCTGCCTGAGTTTTGACTGCATATCTTTAAAAGCAGTTATGTTGGTCATGGAGACAAGGGTGCCTTCTTTTTCAGGCATTGGAGTCGCCTTGGAATGATACCAGGAGGCAGCACTTCCATTATTTGTGTAGAGGACATCATCTTCTGCAGGTTTCTTTATGCGTTTTGATTTTACGATGGGGCAGTTTTTGGTACCGCAATGTTGCGAAGGACATGCCTCTTCACAGGTGAGTTTGTTGATGACCTGTGAAGATTTGAGCTTAAATTCTTTCAGGAATGCATCATTTGTCCAGGTGATGAGCATATCGTCATTAACCAGATAACTGGGATCCGTTAACAGTTCAAAACCTGTAGTATCAATTTTTGTCTGAGTTGTTGTTGCAGTGGCCATTATTCTCCCCCTTGAAGAGTGTCTGTTAACGGAGCTGTTTGTTCTTCAGTCTCGTGATAATTAATTGTTTGTGATGAGTTATTTGAAATATCCTGTCGCAGGTGATTATTGAGTAGATTTCGAGTGTTAATTACAAGTACATGTTCTTTTATTCCCTGTTCATCTTCAAATTCTATAAGACGATCCAGAGTGTCTTTTTTAGGTTGTAGTTGAGGATTTAAAGATGGAGTGTTATGGAATTCTTCCTGTTTGTAAATGGTCGTAATATTATCTACCTGCAGGGCAACTACGTGTTTTCCATCTTGGCATATAATCAGTCGAGAGTGACTGTTTTTATCTTTTTGTTCCGGATAATTATAGAAACTGCGAAGATCAACCACTGGAATAACCTGACCTCTCAAATTAAGGACTTTAGAATCAAATCCGTTTGCACCAGGGATTGGCATTAAGCTATTGTGTTCTATGATCTCCTGGACATCTTTCAATTCGATGGCGAAGTGTTTTTGGATGGAAAAAATGAGATAGCAGTTTTCAGTGATCAGATGTTTTGATGCGGCGATTACTGTGGAGTCAACGTCCTCTTCTTCATCGCCTGTTTTGATTCTGGCCATGGACTGAAGGAGTTCCATCTGGCTGGTAACAAGATTTGTAACGTCAAGGAGCATGATATTACGATCAGGAACCGGTTCATATATTCCAGCTACGGATTGATCACCATTTGCTGGCATAAGGAGAATGTCTTCATTGCATACCGTGAGAATTTCCACAATTTCATCAATGATCATCCCAAAAGTCAAGGTCTCCGTGGCCATTACCAAAATTCGACTTGAATCTCTGGGTTCCCCATTATTTTCTCCAGTTAAGAGAGCGCTGGCGTTCATGACCGGGATAGTGCGTCCTCGTAATGGCAAGGCACCTTCGAGATAGCCTGTTTTGAACATATCGTCAATGTCAGCAAGAAAAGTGAGTTCCCGTGAGTTTTCCACTGGAACTCCGTATTCTCTACCACCTGAAGAAAAAATGACATACCTTGAATAGGTTCGTATTTCAGTGGCTTGTGGTGTGGTTGCGGTTGTTCCTATTGTATCTG
This sequence comes from Desulfocapsa sp., assembly GCA_030635405.1. Next base: position 3,695 of record DAOVZA010000093.1, on the reverse strand, counting down.
TTAAGAGATTCTCACCTTGGAACAGTCGATTGAGGTCTAATACTTCAAGGGTTCGATTCTGGTCACTCAGGGTTATCAGGTCAGAGATGATATAGTCTTCAGATTGCAATGCTGGTTGAATTGGGAGCAGTAGAGAGTCATCAACCCGCAGCACTTCTTTAATATCATCAAAGAGCAGACCAAATTTTTGATTAGCAAGAAGAACAACGGCTATTTTAGCGTTCTTATCATATTTTGTTGATCCTTCAAGGCACATTCTTTTTTTCATGTTTAGCACCGGAATGGTGGTGTCACGAAGATGCATAATGCCTTCAAGAAAAGGAACGCTCGCTGGCAGGGGTTGGATTTTTTCTGTGAGTGGTGTCGCCTCTGTGACATTCTCTGCTGCAATGGCAATCTCAAGTCCGAGATCCCGATCGAGAATAAATGATGCAAAAAGTTGTTCTGCCATGATTACCTGCCTCTTTAGTAAAACGTGACTAAGGTTTTAGAAAAAATAAAATGATAACAGATCATGTGAAGCAATAGTTGTGCCACATTTGTAATGGCATTGGATATTAATGTTATTTCCTAAGTTCAATGTCTTATGCTTTTGGCGAGAAGATCAAAGGAATGAGATAAAGGTGTGATGGTCACAAAAGAGACCATTAAATTGTTCACTTTCCAGTTTTGTGGACAACTTAACGTGTTTATTTTTTGTGCACTGCGGAGATTGTCAGATGTGAAACGGGAGGAGGATACGAAAATAATAGAATGATGGGTCAGAAGTAATGACTTTAAACGAGTAAGTGTGGTACTTCACCGATGCGTTACAGGGTTAGTGAAGTACCACAGCTGCTACTCCATCCAGTTACAGAACGTCTCGAGATCAGCTCGTTCGGTGCGATACGCATTGACTGGCGAGTCCATATCAGGGTAGCCAACGGAGAGGCCAAGAATCAATCGTTTAGAGGCTGGAATTCCAAGGCATTCCTTCACTTCCTTTGCATAATCAGTTGCAAAGGCCTGGGGAACAGTGGCAAGACCTTTGGCGTGGGCTGCAAGCATAAGGCTTTGAGCAAAAAGACCGATATCAAAGAGTGACCATTCGCTCAGAGATGCATCCTGAAAAAGATAGATAGCATGGGGAGCATAATAAAAATTGAAGTTGGCTTTCTTTGCTTTCACTATCATTTCCGGCGCGCCAAGATCAAGACCTGTGAGTTCTTTGCGTTTGGCAAGCAGATGTGAGATGTTCTTTTGCTCTGCTTCCGGCCAGGATACGGGAGCGGCAAGGTCCGGACTGTTTTCTTTCCTCTCTTCCAACAAACCAATAAGCATGGTGGAAAGTTCCTTCTTTTTATCTCCGGAGAGGATTATAGCCTGCCAGGGTTGAGAGTTTTTATAGGATGGGCTCCATCTGGCAATTTCAATGAGTTCCTCAAGGTCTTTTCTGGGAACTTCTTCTGTGGTAAATTTTCTGATGCTTCTACGGGTTTTGATGCATTCCAGAGTATCCATAATTTAAGTAGTGGGCTGAAGGGATATTAGGCTGAAGAGTTATGAGAATAGTATTGTCGTTCCCTGTTCTACCGCCACTCGTGTCGTTTACAGTTGATTTTAATATGGATAAGAGGTTTACAGTGAAATGTCCAAATATATTTCCGTATCATATCTAATTATTCAAAGACATAACTATGTTTAGAGTTTGGAAAGAATGGCGTAAAAAAAGCCGCTACCGGGATGTGTCAAGAGTCTGTGTGCCACTAGTCACTGGTATGGCCGCCACAACTGTCATGGAGTTTACCGACAGAATCTTCCTTTCTCACTATAACGTTAATGCACTGTCTGCAGTGGTTCCGGCAGGTGTTACAGTGTTTTTGATCCTCTGCTTTTTAGGTGGAGTTGCCGGTTATATTTCCGTCTTTATTGCGCAGTATAATGGTGCAGGCAGACCGGAAAGAATAGGGGCAGCGTTGTGGCAGGGGATATTTTTCACTGTTTTTTCAGGAGTTATTCTTCTTGCTATTGCTTTCTTTGTAACCACTCCTCTTTTTGATCTGGTTGGTCATGCACCTGAAATTCGTGTCCTTGAAGGACAGTATTTTAAGATTCTTTGTCAGGGAGGTGTGCTCCATGTGGCCATTCAGGTGCTGTCTGGATTTTTTACAGGCAGAGGAATGACACGCCCGGTGATGATCGCAAATATTGTGGGAATGGTGGTGAATATCCCATTGAACTATGCGCTCATTAATGGTGTCTGGGGTATGCCTGAACTTGGCATCCGTGGTGCTGCAATAGCCACCGTTGTTTCCTGGGGCGTTGTTGTTGTGTGCCTGGCCCCTCCAATTTTTTCTAAACATTTAAGGCGTGAATTTCGGTTGCTTGAGACCATGGCATTTGACAGGGATATATCCATGAGACTGCTTAAATATGGAGTGCCTGGCGCTCTGCAGTTTAGTCTTGATATCTTCGCATTCACCTTTTTTATATTGATTGTCGGTCGCATGGGGGTTGTGCCTCTTGCGGCATCCAATATTGTGATTTCGATTAGTTCACTCGCTTTTATGCCAGCCTTAGGCTTTGCTTTTGGCATGAGCAGTATGACTGGTCAGGCACTTGGCCGTGGAAAACCTGAAGAGGCACGAACGGCTGCCTGGAGTGGTATTCATATACTTATGATGTATACCCTGATGCTGGATGCTCTCTTTGTTTTCGCTCCTGAATTCATCATATCGTTCTTTATGAGTGAGGGAGAAATGGCGGGCGATTATGAAGAAATATTACATATGGGATCGACGATTTTGCGGCTGGTTGCAATGTACATCCTGCTTGATGTTTTCTATATGATTTTTGCATCGGTCTTGAAAGGCGCGGGTGATACCCGGTTTCTTCTGACTGTCATCGCTGTGGCTACGGTTACTTGTATGCTTATTCCTCTCTATATTGGAATCAACTATTTTGGGATGGGAATTTATGCGGCCTGGGCCTGCATCGTTCTCTTTATTGCTGTTCTTTGTATTGCTGTCTCCTGGCGTTACCATGGTGGCAAGTGGGAGCAGATGCGAGTGATTGAGGAGTCGTAAATGAAGAAACGTTACAGAAGGATTAATTTGTAGTTGTTCGTATCTGATCTGATACTTCGCAAAATTAGATTTTATAGAATCTGACAGGAAGAAGCTTAACCTCCTCTCGTCCAGAAGTGGTTAGTATTGCCCTTGCAGACCTCTATTTGGCTCTTTTGCTCTTCTCAATTAGGTGTGCGCTTGCAATGTATAGGAGACATCTTCGGACGGTTCAAATGGCATAAAAGGAGCGATTTATCTTGGCCATCCTCATATTTTCACCACTATTTTTCGTAAAGTACATCGATTACACTTTCAACAAGATGTGATTTAACGCAACTTATTGCATTAAACACCTGAGGTATTGCGTAAATTCTCCCTCTCTTCTTCAAAATCAGCAAATTCAATGGCGATCTGTCTGAAGGTTTCTTCAAGTACAAGAAAAGCATCGACCATATCCGGATCGAAATGTGTACCCCGTCCTTCAGTGATTATGGAAACAGCCTTTTCATGGGGAAATGGCGGCTTGTACACTCGTTTACTGATCAAGGCATCATACACATCGGCCAAGGCCATTAATCTTCCTGAAAAAGGGATTTCATCTCCTGCCAAGCCTTGAGGATATCCGGAACCATCCCATTTTTCATGATG
>DAOVZA010000158.1 GCA_030635405.1 Desulfocapsa sp. | reverse complement strand
ATGGTCTTCTTCACCGGTACGCACCCGAATAATTCGCTCAATCGGGATAACAAAAATCTTACCATCTCCAATTTTTCCTGTATTAGCAGCAGTTCTAATGGTATCCACAACCTGATCAACCATATCCGCAGTAACCACAATTTCTATGTTTACCTTAGGGATGAAATCAACCACATATTCTGCACCACGATAAATCTCCGTATGTCCCTTCTGACGACCATAGCCCTTTACTTCAGAAATGGTCATTCCTTTTATACCAATTTCAGTTAATGCATCTTTCACATCATCGAGCTTAAAAGGTTTTATAATTGCTTGAATTTTTTTCATGTTTTCCCTCTTTTTTTCAAAGTATCTCCAACCAGGAGCTTTTATAGCAGTCTAAATGTTATACCCGACTTCTCCATGGGATGTAACATCCAGTCCCTGAGTTTCATCATCTTTATCTACACGCAGGCCGATAAACACGTCTATCACTTTAAGAATGATGTAGGTTAACACCACTGAGTAGGCAATTGCTGCTCCTGCACCGATCGCCTGAATTGTAAACTGTCCTGGGTTTCCAAAGAAAAGGCCATTTGCACCATCTGGATTTGCAGCAGTTGACGCAAACAATCCCGTGGCAAGTGCTCCCCACAATCCACCAACACCATGAATACCCACAACATCAAGTGAATCATCATAACCGAACTTACCTTTGGCTACAACTGCGGCATAACAGAGGACACCAGCAACTCCACCCATTATCATTGCTGACACTGGGCTTACAAAACCAGCACCTGGAGTAATTGCAACCAATCCGGCAAGTGCGCCAGAAGCTGCACCAAGTATGGTTGGTTTTCCCTGTACTTTCCACTCTGCAAAAACCCATGTTAACAGACCAGCACCAGTTGCCACCTGTGTGGTCATTAAAGCAAGTACTGCAGTGGGCCCAGCAGATAAAGCAGATCCCGCATTAAAACCAAACCAACCAAACCAGAGCAATCCTGCACCAAGCACTGTGAGTGGTAAATTGTGAGGATGCATGGCATCACGTCCATATCCTTTTCGTTTACCAAGCATAAGACAGGCAACAAGTGCTGCTGCACCAGAATTTATATGAATAACGGTTCCACCTGCAAAATCAAGCGCGCCCATTTCGCCAAGCCATCCGCCCTGTCCCCAGACCCAATGACAAATTGGAAAGTAAACAAAAGTTGCCCAGAAGACAATAAACAGCAGGTACGCTGAAAACTTCATCCGCTCAGCAATCGCGCCAGTGATTAGAGCCGGAGTAATAATGGCAAACATCAACTGAAATGCACAAAAGAGCAGATCTGGAATTGTATCGGAATAGGGCCCTGGAGTCAGTCCAACATTTTTAAGACCTACAAAATCAAGGTTCCCGACAAAATGGCCTACATCTGGTCCAAAGGCCATGGAATACCCATAAAGAACCCAAATAACAGTTATTACACCCATACAAACAAAACTTTGCATTGTGGTTGACAGTACGTTCTTACTACGAACTAATCCACTGTAAAAAAGTGCCAATCCTGGCGTCATTAGCATTACCATTGCCGTAGCAATAAGCATAAATGCGGTATCTCCACTATCCATCTCTCTCTCCTTTTTCCTTTATTATTAAACAAATCAAACAAATTCGTTTTTTTGCCTCAGGCCCTAACCATTCAATCTTCAATTTTGCTTAACTATTGTATGCAGTCTCTGAATGTTCCGAATAATCAAGTCCTGTAACTTCTGCCTCTTCTGTTACTCTCAGCCCCATTGTGCTGTGAATAATTTTTAGCAAAATCCAGCTCACAACCAGAGTGTAAGTTCCAACCACAACAACTCCGAAAATCTGTTTACCGAGCTGTGCAACATTGCCAGGAATAAGACCATCAACACCACCTGGATTCACAGCAGTTGAGGCAAAAACACCGAGTAAAATGGTACCAACAGCGCCACCCACACCATGAATACCAACAACATCAAGTGAATCATCGAGCTTTAACTTCACCTTTAAATTAACTGCCCCAAAACAGATCATTCCGGCAATACCACCAATAATAATCGCTGAATTGGGTCCTACAAAACCAGCAGCAGGAGTAATTGTAGCAAGACCTGAAATCGCGCCAGACGCTGCACCTAGCGAGGTGGCCTTACCAAGGGTAAACCATTCCATGACCACCCAAAGAAGCATTCCTGCCATTCCCGCAAGATGCGTTGCAACAAATGCAGTGGCCGCAACTTCATCGGCCGCAAGAGCTGATCCGCCGTTAAAACCAAACCAGCCAAACCAGAGAAGACCAGTGCCAACAAATGTCATGGGGAGACTATGGGGGATAAAGCTTCGTTTTCCGTACCCTTTTCTTGGCCCGATAACCAGAATTGCAGCAAGAGCTGCAGAACCACATGTAACATGCACAACTAAACCACCTGCAAAGTCCATAACTCCCATTTCCCCAAGCCATCCACCTTTTGCCCACACCCAGTGACACACAGGATTATAAACAAGAATGGCCCACAACATGGCAAAGACAAGAAATGGCACAAATCTCACCCTTTCAGCAAAAGCACCTGTAATAAGAGCTGGAGTAATAATGGCAAACATGCATTGATAAATCATAAAGACTATTTGCGGGATCGTTGTTGCATAGTCTGCACTTGGTGCTGTTGTTACGCCTCTTAACGCAACCCAGGACAGATCACCTATTACACCACCCACATCTGGCCCGAAGGACATGGAGTAACCAAGGTAAACCCACTCGATCGAGATCAGTGCGATCATAAAAAAACTTTGCATCATGGTGCCAAGTACATTCTTACTTCGTACCATTCCTGCATAAAAAAGAGCAAGACCTGGTGTCATAAGTAACACCAGGCCAGCTGCTGCAAGAATAAAGGCTGTATCCGCCGCACTAATCATTTTTTTCTCCCCGTCTGAGTCCTGAATTTCGCTTAACGAAACTTGCGGACAAATTTTGAATACCAGAAACGGTTCTTCCATCCCATTTCCATATTATTAATTATTTTATGCTCTGTAATACAACAGTCATGCCAGAAGTACGAAAAAAAAGAAACTGACGGTAGTAAGGGAACTTACAGCTACCAATATCGTCCCAAAGCGACTTGCCGTTTTTCGTTTCATGACATTTTTGTTATATTTTAGTGAATGTTTTCCATTTTTGTTACTTTTCTGGTCGATGACATGTGCAAAGTTCTGCCGACTCTTGTTAAAGAAGAAGCAATGGATTATTTTAGGTGGAAAATATTTTTCAATAAATGCATTCTCAAACATCCGACACAGACAAAAAATATGAATATCAACGACCAGCATTACAGAACCATCTGGCCCTCTCCTGACAATAACGATACAATTTTGATCATTGACCAGAGACAACTCCCCCATAAATTTATCATCGAACCGTTAACAGCACTGGATGACGCAGTAACAGCTATCCGTGACATGCACGTACGCGGTGCAGGACTCATTGGGGCAACTGCAGGATTTGGAATGCACCTCGCTGCTGTTCAGGCAAAACCAAATCAACTTAACGAAGCATTACAGGAAGGGGCCAAGTTACTGGATCAGAGCAGACCTACGGCAAGAAACTTGAAATGGGCTGTTGATCGAGTACTGGAAGCTGCTAAACAGGGACAAAATGAAGATGACAAAAAAAGAATAGTCTTTAAAACGGCGTGCGAAATTGCGGATGAAGACGCAGCATTCTGCAAGGCTCTTGGGCAACATGGATTAAAGATAATCCAGGATTTAAGTAAAGCCAAAGACAGCAAGACCGTCAACATCCTTACACATTGCAACGCTGGCTGGCTTGCCTTTGTTGACAACGGTAGCGCAACAGCGCCAATATACGCCGCAAGAGATGCAGGAATAGACGTCCATGTCTGGGTGGATGAAACACGCCCCTGGAACCAGGGAGCAAAACTCACGGCCTGGGAGCTTCAACAGGAAGGAATCCCCTGTACATTAATAACAGATAATGCCGGCGGACACCTGATGCAGCAAAAAATGGTGGACATGGTAATTGTTGGAACCGACAGAACAACACACACGGGAGATGTGGCAAATAAAATAGGAACCTACTTAAAAGCTCTTGCAGCTAAAGATAACAACATTCCCTTTTATGTCGCCCTACCTTCATCAACCTTTGACTGGGACATTGACAACGGCAGTGATATCCCAATCGAAGAACGATCAGGAGATGAAATAACAGCCATCAGTGGCCTTTCAGAGAATGGTAAAATCGAGACGATACAACTCACGGCCCCGGGGACAAAAGCCGTGAACTATAGTTTTGACATTACCCCTGCCCGACTTGTCACTGGTCTCATAACCGAACGTGGAGTCACCGAGGCCAGTAAAGAGGCGATACACAAACTATTCCCTGAAAAATAACAAACAAAACATACTACTGACGATTTTGAAGATGATTACGCCCTATTCCTCACGGCCATAATCGTCTTCAAATCGAACGATATCGTCCTCGCCCAAATAACTTCCGTTTTGAACCTCAATTAATTCAAGATCAAGAACCCCTGGATTTTCCAGACGATGATTGACACCGGCAGGAATATATGTCGACTGATTTTCAAACAACAGAAAGACCTTATCACCGTTTGTAATTCGCGCAGTACCTGAAACCACGACCCAATGCTCATGGCGATGATGGTGCATCTGCAAGGAAAGCTTAGAACCAGGAGTAACAGTAATGCGTTTTATCTGGTACCGTTCCTGCTCTTCAAGCACTGTATAACTACCCCAGGGTCTGTGCACGGTTCGATGAAGCTTAAATTCGCTTCTCCCACTCCCCTTCAGCTGAGTCACAATCTTTTTCACATCCTGAGCCCTGGAAAGAGGAGCAACCAGCACCGCATCGGATGTCTCAACAACCAACATATCTTCAAGACCAACGGTGGCCACTAAAGTATCCTCAGAACGTACGAGACAGTTTTTAGTGTCCTCCATGAGAACATCACCATGGGTCACATTGCCAGACTCGTCCTTTTCCGAAACCTCCCATAGGGCATGCCACGAACCAATATCACTCCAATCAAGATCTGCCGCAACCATTGCTGCCTTATCAGTTTTTTCCATAAGAGCATAATCGATGGAATCGCTGGGGCATCTTGTCATTGCAGCCTTATCCAATCTAAAAAAACTGCCATCGTTTTTGCCAAGAAGAACAGAATCTTTCATACAGGAAAGCATTTCTGGAGCAAAACGTTCCATTTCTTCCCGGAATGTCTTTATTGAAAAAGCAAACATCCCGCTGTTCCAAAAATAATTTCCCTGATCAAGATAGGATTTTGCGGTTTGCAGGTCAGGCTTTTCACAAAACGAGAGAACGGAACTGCCATCACCCTGCTCTATATATCCATACCCTGTTTCAGGATGTTGCGGCTCTATACCAAAAGTTACAATTTTACCTTCAGCAGCCAGTGCCACAGCCTGAGATACAGCATCCTGAAAAGCATCTTTACGAAGAATTAAATGATCTGCCGGAAGAACAAGTAAGATGGTATCCTCAGGTAACTCTTTTGCACAAAACTCAACCGCGCCACAAATTGCAGGAGCAGTATTACGACCAACTGGCTCCAAAAGAATACTACAGCTCTCTTTCAGATCTAAGCCATCCACCTGACGGCGAGTAATAAAACGATGCTCTTCTCCCACAACCAACAGAGGTGGCAACACTTCAGCAAGTTGTGCTACACGCAAAACAGTGGTTTGCAACAAAGACGTCTCATCAATGAGCTGTAACAATTGTTTGGGATAAAGCTCTCGAGAAAGGGGCCACAATCTGGAACCAGTTCCTCCAGCCAGAATCACAGGTTGGATTTTTTGCATTTTAAATTTCCTTTTTAGGCTTTT
>DAOVZA010000248.1 GCA_030635405.1 Desulfocapsa sp. | reverse complement strand
GGCTATGTGGCCTACAGGTTTGGCGACCCGACAGCAAAGAACTTGGGACGCTTAACGCTTAACCCTTTAAAACACCTTGATCCCTTAGGGACACTGGCATTTTTTATTATTAAAATCGGCTGGGCAAAACCTGTCCCGGTGAATCCAAATTATTTCAAGAACCCGCGTAAAGATATGTTATGGGTTGCCCTGGCAGGGCCTGCCGTCAATTTTATCCTGGCGATTATCAGCGCAATACTTACAAAACTTGTCTGGTTTATAGCCGCTGCAATCCCCTATTCTCCAATCGCCGAATCTATTCTTGTTCCTTTGAACGAAGTTTTAATGGCCTCTGTCTGGATCAACCTGGTACTCTGTATCTTTAACTTTCTCCCCATCCCACCACTGGATGGAAGTAAAATTCTGGCAGGCCTATTGCCTCCGGATATGGCACGATCCTACGCATCGGTTGAACGTTATGGATTTGTGATTATTATGGTGCTGGCCTTTTCGGGAATACTATCGAAAATGATCCTGCCGGTTATATCTTTTGCGAGAAACATTCTTCTGTAAACTGTATTTCTCAAGCAATTTTGATATAAGAAAAGCCCGTGCTGACAGTAATCAGCACGGGCTTTTTTTGAGATACAAAAAAACCTCAAAAAACTGCTTACTCTATTTCTTTTTCCAGGCTCCATTCACATTAATATACTGCCCGGCAGGTGTTTTTTTCATCGCTTTCTTTCCAGCCAACTGTTCCACAGCACTCAATGAAGTTTTATTTCGCTTGGAAATCTTCTTATAATGAGCCTTACGCTTTCCGTTAATACTTGACACCAATTTCTGCACTTCAGGGCTTGATTTTACTGGAGCGAGGTAACCAGTTTTTGTTTCCCCTACCAGTCCTTGTGCCTTGGCGTTTTTTAAGTCGAGTGCCATGGCTGGCTGGCAAACCAATAGCAGACCAAACAGTACAAAACTAACTATTATTTTCATTATTATTCCTCTTTTCCTGTAGATATCTCTTCACATACACATCAAATTTTAAAACAAACCACTCTCTTCACTCAGCACATCATCGAGTTCTCTATCCACTTTAACCAGGATTTCATGCTGTATCTTGACATTCAGATTTATAGTGATCGGTTTATCCGATGCTGCCACCTGTACAGTAGGGCTGCATCCAGCCGTAGCAATCACAACTGTTGCCAGTACCATCAGAACAATTTCACATCGCATAGGCTTCTCCATCTTTTTTAACAATTTTATCAATACCATACTTAGTTGTAATGCTGTTTCACACGTTTGTCCAGTTCCTCTGTGAGTCCCTTGCTAAAGCGTAGACTTTGTAACAATTCAGGAAGATTTTGTTCAGCATGAATATTCAGATGTACTGGTCGGGTGGGGTGTAGTTCAGGGCTGGTTCCCCGAAGCCCGATATCTAGGTTAAGATTACCGGAGGGGGTATATTCTGCTTTTACTGACAATGTTTTATACTGCAGATTCTCAACCGCCTTTAGAGCATATCCTGTGACACCTGATTGTTCTGTAGTTCCAGGTAAATAACGTATCTCTCCACCCGGATTTTCACTTACCAGGCCACCATCCATTACAGTAACATTCTTCCCTTCAATACTCACAGGAATCGAGCCACTTATTCTTCCTGTAACGTGTAACGCTTCCATTTTTATTAACTCAACCAGACTGCTTAGACTCATGGCATCCACATCGACTACAAACTGACTCTCCGGCTGATTGAGATCATAGTTTATATTTGCAATGCGAATGGCGCCATCTAGTAGTGATGCTCTAAAATCATTCAATTCTAACAGTGGAAGATGGCCTTTTTTTGATGGATTTACACTAATAGCCCCCTTAGCATCATAGACATCAATTCCACCAGTGAGGTGTTGCAGAACAAAACTCCCGGCAGTTTTTGAATAAAGCTCTGGCAAAATAGCCAAATTCTGCTGGACATCTAAGTCATCAAAGAGGAAGTGCTTATAATACCCCCCTCCCCCACGAAGAGACATTGATGCTGACAGACGTGGTGGCTCTGAGCCATTCCAGGCGCCATCTGCTTCAAACAATACGCTGCCACTTTCCAGATCAAATGGGTATGGCCAGAGACTTAATATGCTGGAAAGACTTCCTTCCGGACTCAGCTCAAAGCTTTCAACTGTATTCAGTTTGAATTTTCCTGTTATTGCTTCAATATTATGTTCAAAGCTCAAACCTCCTCGTCCATCTATTCCCTGATGGGCAAACTGCATTTTCCCATTAATATCATTTTTCTTTACTACTACACTTCCAGACACTTCTTTTAGCGGCAGACTTTGTTTCTCATTGCCAACAAGCACAGTTGGAGTTTCAAATTCTAAATGAATTTCTTTTTTTGAAGTTGTCTTTGTCAAACCGGAGAACCTACAGACAAGTTCTGAACTCTCGAATGTATTGATACCTTTCTCTATCTGTAACGAATGTATATGCAGTGCATTATCATTCATCGTCCAAGTGTTTTTATCCGTATTTAACACAACCTGAAGGGCTTCTTCCATCTGCACCACAAAATCAGCGACCTTTAGATCCCCTGACATCAGCCCCTGTATCTCAAGTTCTTGTAAATCAGAAAAAGAGATCTCCACTCTATCTTCTTTTTGTTTTATACTTCCCGTGATATCCAGAGCAATTCTTGAAATCTCTGTTTTTCCAAAACCTACCTGCTCTGCCAAAAATTGTGACCCCTTCTCCAAACGATACCCCTTCTCCAAGAGTGTTCCCTTCGATTGAATTTGTAAAAAAGAAGCACTAAAGCCAGGCCAGGAAAAATCTTCCACCGCAGCTATTGCTGAAATTGTTTTTACAGAATCACCAGCTAGGGATATAGCTAAAGTAGTTGTTAACAAACCGCTTATGGATGGCAATAACTCATCAAGTATTTCCAGATTGAGTTCTCCTTTTCCTGATAAAATTTTCGGACTCAAAGCCACACTCACTTTGACAGCATCAGCATTATCTTTGCGAGCGATAATCATTACATCAGCATGAAATGGATTTGAACTTTGCAACTTACAACGTTCTAGGGAGCCCGGCGATAAATGCATGGATATATATATTGTGAGTTCAGTGTCGTTTATGAGGGCCTGAAGTTGAATTTTTTTGCCAATAAGTTGTGGCGGAAAATCACCATGAAGCTGAAGTTGTGCAATGTTAATTTGTTCTGGGGGAATACGTCTGCGCAGGCTTTCTTTAAGTAATACAATCTCTTCAGGGAAATGCATTGGCTTACCTGATGTTTTACCCAACTGAGAAAACGTTATATCCATTTTATCAATATCAAGCTGGTCTCCTTTACCCGTTGTCACAAGCTGCTGCATGTCATATCGAAAAGAAACATTTTTGAGTTCAGCTTTGATAATATCGCCACTTGCTAATTCCAGGTCCATTGTTAACGCATCAATTTTAACCCTATTAAATCCAATATCCAAACCACGTATATTAGTGCCGTATGCACCAAGTTTCTGAAGAAGAAAATTTGTTGTCTGATCAAAATAAACAAATCGTACTGCCGCCAGTGCAACACAGGACAATACTAGTGAAATGGCAACTATTTTCCAAATACGCATTGATTTTTAATCCTCAAAATACGAAAAAAGCCCCCTGCTGACAAACGTCTGCAGGAGGCTTACAATAATACTACAATATATTTTTCAAACTGCTAGAACTCGTAACTCAGTCCAACACTCAACATATGAGCCGCAGCATCGGTGAATTCACCGTTAATTCCTGTTGTTGGGCTACCGTTAACAACTTCACGCTCTTCTTTATAGTCATACAGATAGGCCACTCCAACTTCCATAACATCGCTTACACGATAACGAGCGCCTAAAGAATAGAGCCAGGCGTTACTACCAGGAAGCTCAAAACCGAGGGTTTCATCTGGGATAGGTGTCTCATCATAGCCAAAACCAGCCATCAGAGTAACCTGCTCATTCAGAAGGTAAGAAAGACCTATACGGTAAGCATCAGAGTCATCCCAGTTTTTTGGAATTGCAGAAGTATATACAGCTCCCAGTACAGGATGCATAACAGGGCTGGAATAACCAATATCAATACTCTCATACTCTGACCAGAAGGTTCTGTCCCAGGTCAAATCAACTGTAGCCGGACCAAAAGTGTATGCCAAAGAAAGTGTTAATACACCAGGAGCAGGAAGATCAACATCAGCTTCCGTATCCATAACATATGGAGCAGGATAGTTCGTTCCCATTTCAGCATCACCTTCAAGACTCAAATCGACATTAGAACGATAGGTCATCGAGATATTCACATCT
>DAOVZA010000094.1 GCA_030635405.1 Desulfocapsa sp. | reverse complement strand
CAGGAAGGTGCTGACCCATCAGCCGTTGCCTTTGACGCCATGGATCAGGCAGTTGCAGAAAATTACGACGTGGTTATCGTAGATACCGCTGGAAGGCTCCACACTCAAGTCAATCTCATGGAAGAGCTGAAAAAGATCAAACGGGTAATGGGAAAAAGACTTAACGGGGCACCACATGAAATTCTGCTGGTACTTGATGCCACAACTGGTCAGAATGCTGTCTCACAGGCAAAGCTTTTTAATGAAGCCGTAGGAATCACCGGGCTTGCACTCACTAAACTTGACGGCACGGCAAAGGGTGGCATCGTTGCCTCTATTTGTCGCGAACTTTCCATTCCAATTCGCTTTATTGGAATCGGTGAGCAGATCGATGATCTGCGCGACTTTGATCCGGATGATTTCATTAACGCACTTTTTGGCGAAGAAACATACAACTAATCATATTTTCATAAATTTTAATAACACTGTTCCAATTATAAGACACAATGCAATATCAAAGAAGTAATCAACAACCCGGATGTGGAGGCTGCCTCCTCATCCTCATCCTTGTCAGCCTGATTTCAGGTGGATTTTCCGGGCTATTCAATTTCCTCGGTTTCCTTGCTTATCTCTTTCTTGGAGTGGTTCTAGTCTCCATTGTACTGTTTTGGGGATTTAGCTACTGGATCAAACAGAAAGTTTCCACCTACGAAGCCTCACAGACAGAGAGTCACAACCGCTTTGTATGGCTTCTCGTTCAGATTCTAATCAGCATCGCAAAAATTGACGGTGTTGTCAGCAAAGAGGAAGTCTCTACTATTCAGCAGTTCTTTCGGCAAAACCTTCGTTACGATCAGACCAAAATGTACTGGGTTAAGGATCTGATAAAAGAAGCGGTTAATTCAACACAATCCATGGAGGCACTCCTCCTGGAATTCAAGAACACCTTTGCTTACGAACCGCGCCTTATTCTATTAGAACTGATCTATCAGATCCTCTATACTAAAACCCAGGTTCCCGATACAGAGTTAAAAGTTGCACGCGACATTGCCGATTATCTCGAGATCAAAGAGTATGACAAGAGAACCATTGAGGCAAAATATAAATATGGAAGGCAGCACCAGGCTGGCCCTGGAGCCAGAAATGTTGCAGATCAGTATTATGCAGTGCTTGGCTTACAGCCGGGTGCCAGCATGGATGCCATAAAGAAAGCCTACAGAAAACTCAGCATGAAATACCATCCCGATAAGGTTAATCATCTCGGAGAAGAATTTCGTTCTGTTGCAGAAGAAAAGATGAAAGAAATTAATGCAGCCTATGATTTCTTTAAAAAGAAGTGATCATCAAACCAAATAATAAGGAGTAACTCTATAATGACTATTTCAACAAAAATGCGAAATTTCGCCGAAAAATCTTCATGGATTCGTAAGATGTTTGAAGAAGGAGCCAAGATGAAGGCTCAACACGGTGCTGACAATGTTTTTGATTTCAGCCTCGGTAACCCAGACGTCCCACCACCAGCCGAATATAACAAAGTCATTCAGGAAATTGTTAAAGATGAAACTCCAATGGTACACGCCTATATGCCAAACGGCGGTTACCCCTGGGTGCGTGAAGCACTTGCCGGAAAGATGTCAAAAGAACAGGGAATAGAAGTTTTTCATGGCGATATGCTGATGACCTGCGGAGCAGCAGGAGCTTTAAATGTTGTTATGAAATCACTGCTGAACCCTGGCGAAGAAGTCATTCTTCTTGCTCCCTACTTTGTAGAGTACAATTTCTATGTGGATAACCATGGCGGCGTAAGCAAGATTGTTCAGACAGACGCTGAATTCAACCTCGACTTAAAGGCCATTGAAGCAGCCCTCACCGAGAACACAAAGGTGGTTATCACCAACTCGCCAAACAACCCAACCGGCCAAATATATTCTCAGGAATCTTTGAATGCACTTGGCGCACTGCTCGACAAAAAAGGTGCGGAATTCAAAACCACAATATACCTGATAGCCGATGAACCCTATCGTAAAATAGTCTTTGACGACAATGTTGTGGGCAGTATTTTTCAGGCCACAAAAAACTCCATTGTACTCTCTTCATACTCAAAAGACCTGTCCCTCCCTGGAGAACGAATCGGATATCTCGCTGTACATCCCGACATTACTGATAAAGGCGCACTCCTTGATGCAATGACCCTTGCTAACCGTATTCTTGGTTTTGTAAATGCTCCAGCCCTTATGCAGCGTGTTGTGGCGGAACTCCAGGATGCAAGTGTTGATAATTCAATCTATGTCCAAAGGCGTGAAACATTCTGCAAACTCTTAAGTGATGCCGGATATGAATTCACTCCACCAAAGGGAGCTTTTTATGTGTTCCCTAAAGCCCCAATCAAAGACGATGTGAAATTCTGTGCCATACTTCAGGAAGAAAAAATTCTTGCTGTGCCAGGACAGGGCTTTGGAGCTCCAGGCTACTTTAGATTAGCATTCTGTGTCAGTGATGACGTTATTGCTGGTTCTGCTGATGCCTTTAAAAGAGCCATGGACAAAGCTAAAGCTTTATAATAACAAAATTCGTTTTACAAATAGAGATAACTCAAATGGCCAAACAAGTAAAAATTGACGAAGAAGAATGTATCGGTTGTGAAACCTGCGTTGAACTCTGCAAAGATATTTTTGCATTCAACGATGACGAGAGCAAAGCGTATGTCATTCAGGAAGAAGGCGGAGATGAGGATTGTATCGAAGAAGCAATGGCCTCCTGCCCTGCAGAATGCATCACCTACGAATGATATCTTAGTAAATATCTACTTTTAACTTTTAATATCCCGGCATGATCCTTGTTGCCGGGATATTAACTTTCAGTAAAATTCCCATGCGACGAAAAGAAAAAGAAATCACAGAGCAGAACGAACTCCTTTCAATAATAGCCAAAGCCAAAGTTTGCAGGCTTGCAATGATTGATGGGAACAGGCCCTATATTGTTCCTCTGTCATTTGGATACAAGGACAATACTCTTTATTTCCATGGTGCCCTAAAAGGTAAGAAGATTGACCTGATCAAAAACAATCCAAATATCTGCTTTGAATTTGATCATCTTATTGAAACCGTGGAATCGGAAAAAGCATGTAGCTGGAGTATGAAATTTCAATCCATCATTGGTTTTGGAAAGGCCAGCTTTGTTGAGCACGAGGTAGAAAAGAAGACTGCACTTGCAGTAATAATGTCACAATATTCAGATGAACACTATGATTTTCCTGACAAAATGTTACAGGCAACTGCCGTCATTAAAGTTGCCATAGAGAGCCTTACAGGAAAACAATCACTTCCTGACTAGCAAAGCGTCTCAGATATGATAAAACCGGTATTACTCTTCCTGCAAATTCCTGTCGCGCCGTTCTCATTTATCCAATTAGTATTGTTCATTGTTAGCTTCTCCCTGTCTGCTGGTACAGCTTTTGCGACAACATCCCTTAAGGTTGAACTCACAGGCCTCAAGGATCCATTCCAGAAAAATGCCCTCCTCTTTCTTGCCATCAACAAAAATAAAGATGCTACTGAGATCAATCCACGCTGGATAAAACGGATGCATCAACAAGCCCCAAAGGACATACGAGAAGCTCTGCAACCCTATGGATATTATATCCCTGACATTCAATCAAAACTTGTTGAAAAAGAAGGTGAGTGGCTCGCCAGCTATACTGTTAATAAAGGCAAACCGGTAAGCATAGAAAAAAGAGACGTGCAATGGTTTGGAGACGGACACACGCTTCAGGTCTTTCAACAAAGCATTAATGATTATTTAAGAAATGCAGGTCAGATACTCAATCATGCCGATCATGAAAACGCAAAGACCACTTTCATTAACATGGCTCTTGCCAATGGATACCCCAAGGCAGCACTCATTAAAAGTGAGTGGCTTATCGATCTTGACACAAATAGTGCCAGCTTGGTACTCCATATGGACACAGGCCCTCTGTATTACTTTGGAGATATCACTTTTCAACAGGATTTTCTTGATCCGGAACTACTAGAAAAATATATCACCATCGAAAATGGTACACCCTATTCCTACGCAGATCTGCTTACTTTTCAACAAAACCTGATTGCAAGTAATTATGCAAAAGAGGTGACCATTACCCCATTATATAAAGAAGCAGTGGATCAAAAGTTGCCACTAGATGTAACCATGAAGGCAATTTCTCCATATAAATTCTCATTTGGCATTGGATACGATTCAGACACTGGAGTACGAGGTTCAGCACGTTGGGACAATCGACTGATCAATCGCTATGGTCATCATTCTGAACTCTTGATAAAACTTGCTGAAACAGAAGGAACCCTGCGGGCCCAATATAATATTCCGGTTGTAAGACCTCTCACCGACAGATGGGTTTCAACGGCCAGTTATGACTACAGCACTACCCAGGACACAGACAGTAACACCACTGAACTGGAAACCGCTTTTGTACGAAGAAACCTTAGCGACACCCTCTTGTATAAAGGTTTCCTTCTTGCCTCAAATGAACAGTTCAATGTTCAAGGCGAACCCGATGAGGACACTACTCTTTTCAGTATTGGAGGGACCTTTCGTTTCTCGGAGATGGAAGAGTCAGTGTTTCCTCAATACGGCCATTATCTGTTTTCTGATCTTCGAGGTGCTTCAAAAATATTAGGCTCAGATATCACCTATGGTCGCATGCATCTCAAGGGTAGATATATGCTGGGCCTTGGCGAAAATGGTCGAATTGACACTAGAATGGAAATAGGAATAGCTCGGACCGAAGACTTCCAGATGTACCCAACCTCGCTTAGGTTTTTTGCAGGAGGTGATAGTTCGGTTCGTGGCTATGCATACGAATCTCTTGGGCCTGTAAATGAAAATGGAGTTAATACTGGTGGGGAAAATGTACTGAGTGGAAGTTTTGAATATGACCATCGAGTATCTAAATCCTGGGTTATCGCAGCATTTGTGGATGGTGGTAATGCTTATAACGATAGTATCTATAAGATCTTTGTCGGTGCAGGAACAGGATTTCGCTGGCTGGCACCATTTGGCTCCCTGCGTATTGATATTGCTTATCCTGTAAGTGAGAATCCTGAAGTGGAAGATTGGAGATTGCACATAGGTTTCGGAGCAACTCTATGAAAAAATGGTTCATTCGTATTGGAGTTACCTTTCTAAGTCTTTTTGGCCTGTTTTTCCTCTGCTGTTTCTATCTTCTCAATACTGAAAGTGGTTTGCAATTTCTGGTTACTCAAGCTGATAATTTTCTTGGCGATAGTTTACAGATTGGAAAAACAAGGGGTAAAATTCTCGATCGTCTTGAGCTTTCAGATATCACCTATAAAAACACGGATGGCAGTACACACATTGACCACCTTGTGCTGGACTGGAAGGCCGTGGAACTTCTGAAAAGCCATATTCATATTCAGGAGTTTTCCGTAAATACTCTCTCCTATAACGCTACTCCACCTGTAAACAAGCCTGAACCAGTAAAAAATGAGGCACTTACACTGCCTGAACTCAAGTTACCCATTACAATCACCATTGAAAAGCTGGCCCTCAATAATTTCAGCTTTTCTCCAGCACCTGATAGCGATGCAATCACCGGTGAAGAGGCGACCGTTGCTCTTGTTTGGGATGACTCAGCCATACAAATCCAAAGATTCGATGTAACCATCCATGAGATGGCATCTTTAAAAGCTCATGGAGAGGTACAACCAACAGGTGATTATCCGCTGACTCTGACCACAACTCTACAAACTCTAATTCCAGATTTTGCCTCTTTAACAGTGGATGGGACGTATTCAGGTGATTTGCAACAATTACATGTTCAAGAAGAATTCAGCGGTGATATTGCCTTAAAAATGGATGTTACATTGCATGAAATTCTTTCTAATTTTAACTGGCAGGGAGATATTCATATTCTCGAATTGAATCCAGCAGTTTTTGCACCAGATATCCCGGGACAATTATCAGGGCATATTGAAACTCTGGGAAATCTCCAACAGACTGAAATCAAATCGAAACTGAGCATTCGTGACAAATCAGCCTCAGAACTGAATTGGGACATGATTCTTGATGGAAAGGCTAATTTTGACAGACTACAATTTGACATCAGTCAATTCACACTAAAACACACAGAAACTCCAGCAGCCATTGAGCTGACAGGCATTGCCGATACGGAACAAAACCTTGATATAGATTTAACATGGCAGAACCTGAAATGGCCCCTCACAGGCACTCCTGAATATGAATCTCTACAGGGAAAGGCAAGCATAAAAGGTAATATAAACGCCTATCATCTTGCTCTGACAACTGCAATAAAAGGAAATGAAATCCCTGCCTGTGAAATATATCTCAACGGTGACGGCAACACCAAAAACATAAAAGATCTTCAGCTTGACCTTGCTCTGTTAGATGGCAAAGTTACTCTGCAGGGTGATGTTGAATGGTCTCCTATTGTCAAATGGAACATAAAAAGTAGTGCTGAACAGATAAACCCCGGTATTCAGTATCCTGATTGGACAGGTAAACTCAACTGGCTGATCCGCTCAAACGGTAATCTTACAGAAGATGGCCTCTCCGCCAATATTGATATTGATGATCTACAAGGTCAGTTACGAGAACTTCCCATCACAGGTTCAGGAAATATTGTAATGCAACCGGGTGATATTCATATTCACAACTTACATTTAGCCTCAGGCAGTGCCATACTCAATGCCAATGGCAATCTGGGTGAACAATCCAACCTGCAGTGGCAGATTGACATCGAAGATTTTTCAGATCTCCTTCCTGATGCATCAGGTCTACTTAAGGCCACCGGTACTGTGCAAAAATCGATATCCCAACCAAAACTTAGTACCAAACTCTTCGGAGCATCCATAAAATATGCAGATTTCACTCTTAAAAAAATTGAATCTAATATCAACATAGATACAAGCTGGGCAGATTCTTTTACATTTGATATCACAGCTGAAAAATTAAAATCGGGAGGAAATGTAGTCGATATCATTCAATTACAAGGAAGTGGAACCAGAGAAAAGCACTCTATTCTTCTTGATGCAAGTCATGATATGGCCGATATCAAGCTTGCTGTAAATGGTGGTTACCTAGAAGAAAAATGGAAGGCTTACCTGAACACATTCGATATTCTTTCCACAAAGTTTGGTGACTGGAATCTACAAAATCCATCAAAAATTTCTGCTACCGCAAAAGATGCCTCACTTGATGCGTTATGTGTCAACAGAGACAACT
>DAOVZA010000220.1 GCA_030635405.1 Desulfocapsa sp. | reverse complement strand
TTAACACCAACAAGCTTTAACTCACTTGATTTTATACTTTTCAATTATTTTTCAGATTTTTAAGCCTTTCGCATGCATCATCAAGCACATCAGATTCCTTCGCGAAACAGAAACGAACAAGGTTTTTTCCACTATCATCATGATAAAAAGCACGACCGGGAACACTTGCAACACCTGTTTTCTCAAGAATAAACATTGCCTTTTCTCTGTCATCTTTACCTGGGATATTTGAAACATCAGCCATAACATAATAAGCCCCCTCAGGAATCGCAGGCTTCAAACCTTTTTGTTCAAGAATTTCACAAAAACGATCTCGCTTTTCCTGATGCTCAGCAGCAATTTTCTCGTAAAATTCGACTGGCAATTCAGCCAGACCTGCGGTAACTCCAAGCTGCAGAGGAGCTGGTGCACAGACATACACAAGATCATTAAACTGAGCTGCTGCTGCTATTACATGCTTTTGTGCTATGGCATACCCAAGACGCCAACCGGTTATACTGAAGATTTTAGAAAACCCTGAGATGGTAACAGTTCGTTCACGCATTCCGGAAATAGTAGCGGGTGGTATATGTTTGCGGCCATCATATATAAAGAATTCATATATTTCGTCTGAAAATAAAACAAGATCATGCTCGACACAAATATCACGTAGCAACTCAAGTTCTTGAAGTGAAAAAACCTTACCGGAAGGATTTGATGGATTACTGATCAAAATTGCACGGGTTTTACTGCTAATAGCACGTTCCAGAATTTCACGAGTGAGATTCCATTCAGGTGGATCCAGTCTTGCGTAATTAACACCACAGCCTAAAGAGATCAAGGTGGATGCATGGTAACCATAATATGGTTCAAGAAGAACCACTTCATCTCCTTCATCTAATAACGCATGGGCGGTGGCATAAAATGCTCCTGTTGCTCCCTGACTTATTAAGACTTCATCAGGAGTAACATCCATACCATAAAAGTTCTTCATTTTCTCAGCAATGGCTCTTCGCGGTTCCGGCATACCTTCTGAGGCAGTATAAATATTAAACCCATCATCCATTGCCTGTTTGGCCCCTTGCAGTACGGATTCAGGGACAGGTAGATCACAAACGCCTTGAGCCATATTGATACCTTTCAGGCGCATGCATTCTATGCTCATGGAACGGATATCAGATTGGGCAATTCTTTTACTTCGCTTACTTAATTTTGGTTTCATAGTGATAGTATTGTCAATTGGTGACGGGTACTTATTAATGCGACCCCCTAAATCATCATCTTATTTTCAAAGTACTTTTGCTTACCATAGTGTTCTACTCAGGAATCTGAACAACAAACACCGGAATAGCAGTGGACCGTATTATTTTCCGCGCAATGTTTGGATAAACTACCTCTTGCAGGCTACTGTGCCTATGGCGCCCCACCACAATCAGATCATAGCAGTTCTCTTTGGCATAACTTACAATTTCCTGAACAGGATCGCCCAATTGAACAACGATATCATACATTACAGTATGCTCTTTCTTTGAGCCAACTTGTATTTCGGTACAATATTGCCCTACACATTCACCAACGATAAGACTATTATCCCGTTGGCGAGCAAGAAGAATCTGCTTGGCTTCCCCTAAATCTCGCGTTTTTATTTCCTGCCAGAGATCTTTTGGCATATACCCCGCAAGGCGAGGATCAAGCTCGGGCTCTTCATCAACAACATGCATTACACTGAGTTTCGCGTTGTATGCTTTGCTGAGACTTGCAGCATAGGCAAATGCATACCGCCCTGTTTCTGAAAGATTTGTTGTGTACAGAATTTTTCGGACAGATACCTGTGGGACATTCATTTTCTATACCTCATTGAAGAGAATAGTGTTTAATAGCATCAAAAGCTTAACAACTCGCTCAATTAAAATGAAAAAGGAATACCTTTTTATAACACCTCCTACAAGGGGTAAAGGGACAGACTTGAGAAATGGCCCTTACCTCATCGCCTTCTAATTGTATTGACTTTTTCTGTCAATATCCTTTTTTTTCATCTTATTACCTAACCGTGAAGCACCTTGTCTCAAGCCAGACAGATCACGCTCAAGCAAGAAACTACGTTCCATCAGTTAGTCCATAGACCTCTCACCAAGATTACCATATCGATGATAATTATTACAGATCGACTGCTGTTGAAAATACTGTAACAATTCTAACTGACCTTCCATATAAACAGGAGTTCTCGAGATATAGAAACCTGTTTGAGCTGCCACTTCAAAAACTTTAACAGGAACACGATCAGGTGCACCGTAACGTATTCTATCGAGAGTTCCCATATCCTCAGTAAGTTGATCGTCTGTTTGATATATTACTGGCATTGAGCCAAGAAAATCTCGTCCGTAATGACTTTCAACAAAATGTGTTAAATTATTTTCAAGTCCTGTTGGAATGGAGAGAATTGGGGTACATCCAGCTATGATAGCAGCACCACATCTTCCAAAAAGATCAAATAATGAATCATCTTCATGAAGCCGAATCGTTATTTTTTTAATGGGAAGAAAGCGTAGAATATTATCCTGACCACGAAGATGAAAAAAATCGTGTTCTTTGCTAAATTTAGCTTCCATTTGACACAGGTAGCTAGGAATAGCATTTATAATTTTATCAATTTCTTCTTTTCCTTCAGTGAATTTGTTCCACTGGATCAGTTGACGCCATTCCTGAATCACCTGCAGAAGGTAATGATCATTTTGTATAGGCTCTTTTGCAGGATTTTCGGTTTCATCAAAGGTCATAAACTGAGAAACATATTCAGGGCTTCCAGCTTTTAAACCCGGCCCCAATGAAGATTTGCCAAGACCACCAAATGGTTGCCTAAGCACAACTGCTCCTGTTGTACCTCGGTTAATATAGAGGTTTCCCGCAAAGACCTTATCCTTCCATAACTCCTGTTCCCTGTGATCAAGACTTTCAATACCACTGGTTAAACCATAGCCTGTTTGGTTTACCATCTTTAGCGCATGATCAAGGTCGTCAGCCCTCATGACACCAAGAATTGGGCCAAAAAATTCAGTCATATGAGTATAACTGTTTTCGGTCACGCCATATTTAATACCAGGTGACCAGATAAAAGGATTATTTTCGAGCATCTTTGGTCTTAGTGCCCACTCTTCTCCTTCTTCAAGAGTTGTTAATCCTTGTTTTAAATCACCACTTGGCTCTTTGATAAGAGGGCCTAATTTATTAACAAATGACCAGGCGGAACCTGTTTTCATACTTTTTGTAGCATCAACAAGCTGGTTTCTGAAATGGATATCATCATAGATACTTTTATCTAAAATGAGTAAAGAAGTGGCACTGCACTTTTGTCCACAGTTGCTGAAAGCTGATTGTATTACATTTTTGATCGCCTGATCACGATCTGCCATATCAGTTACAATAGTGGCATTTTTTCCACCAGTTTCAGCCGCAAGATAGACTCCGGGTGTTTCTTGCAAAATACTGAGTCCAGTATCGGTGCCACCTGTAAGAATAATAAAATCAACATCCGGTGATGCCGTTAAAACAGGTCCAACACTCGCACCTGAACAAGGAACAAATTGAAGGCTGTTCTTTGAAACACCAGCTCTCCAAAAACATTGGCAAAGTTCCCATGCTGTATGAACTGCATCAGAAGCTGGTTTAAAAATGACAGTATTGCCAGCAGCTAGTGCAGCGACAATTCCTCCACAGGGAATGGCAATTGGGAAATTCCAAGGGGAAATAACGAGTCCTACTCCTTTTCCTGTGAGCCTAATGGTGTCAATCTTCTCATATTTTGAAACAGTGTAAGGATAAAATTCTGCAAAATCGATGGCTTCAGAAACTTCTACATCCGCCTCTGTAAACACCTTACCAGTATCCACAGCTGCAGCGCCTATAAGGGTACCACGTGACTTTCTAAGCTCCATGGCCACACGGGACAAAATCAAATGTCTGTCACTAACTGACAGGTCACGCCAACCATCAGGATCAGCCTTTGCTGTTTTGGTAGCACGCTTTGCGTCTTCTGTGGTGGCTAGTGCATATTCAGCAACTCTTATTTTCTTGTCATAACGGTTAGAATCATAAGTTTCTTTGATTTTTCGATCTAAAAAGATTTCTTCTCCTGAAACAACAATCGGAATTTCTATTGGCTTAGTACCCATTAAAGTCATCCAGTCCAAGCGAATGGATTCGGCCCACATTCTGTTAGCATCGAGCGACCAATCAGTATCAGGTTCGTTAACAAATGTATTACTATGATATGATGAGATATTAGGTGAAAAGCTCTCTGTTAGTCTATTTTGAATACGATTAGGAAAATCCTGTGCATTTGCCATCGACTGACAGGAGTTAACAAAAGTTTCTTGCAAAAATAGCCACTCATCTGAACCAACATCAAGATCAGGAGAATATCGGAGGAAGTTTTCAGGAGCGGTATTTTCATCAAGACGCCTGATTAAATAAGCGATGGCGTTAATGAATTCATCCTTGCTTGCAACAGGCGCATACAACAAAACATCACCGTTACTCTCTTGAAGTGCACGCCGTACATGATCAGCCATTCCTTCAAGCATTTCAAAATAAAAACACTCTTGCACATTGTTTTCATCGGCAAGAACAGATGCATAGGCAAGTTCAAAAAGATTGTGCGAAGCAACCCCTAAATT
>DAOVZA010000298.1 GCA_030635405.1 Desulfocapsa sp. | reverse complement strand
TCGCATCCAACCAGCCTGAACTTTAAAGAATACATCGGATGCAATTTCAACAAAATAATCCGTTTCAAAATCAGGATCGCCGATGCGAATAACATCAAGACCTTCTTCCAGAGACGATTGTTCAGATATTTCAGGAGGAGGAGTAAAAGCACCGGGAGCACTTGAATTATCACCACCAAAGTTTCCTTTAAATACATTATTGTCCTGAGTTGGTGCCTGATACCCGGGAGGTGTTCCGCTACGAGGGCGAGCAGTAAATCTCCTATACAGGAAGTAACCCACACCACCAAGTAAAAGCATAGGAAGTATACCCATACCACTGCCCCCCATACCAAACATACTACCAAGCAGCATGCCACCGAGGGCGCCACCAAGTAAACCACCCATTAAGCCACGGCTCATTCCGGATTTTTGCTGTCCGGCTGGCTGCTGTTTCTTGGTCACAGGTGCCTTCTGTCTTGGCGCAGAACGAAAAGAGCGTCCACCGCCTCTGGACCTGGCATCGGAATACTCTGCCATTATTCCTGCTTCAATGAAACAGAGTGTAAAAAAAACGAGAAAGAAAGGAGTAAGTCTCCTCAAAGAATCGATCATAGTTTGTCTCCAAAAGATTTATAGTAAACGAAATAATTTCTAACTCTGATATTTAGCAATAGGCAACAATATTGTCATCCTTTTTAGGAAAATCAAGGTATAAAAAAACTCCTAAAGACCTTCAAAATATTATACGAAGCGATCAAACTGTGATACTATGCAAATAATATAGATAGCTCACGACAATCATTCCACACCACCCATAAAGGACAAAAATGTTACGCGATCTCTCATTGGCAGCTAAGGCTGCATGCAGCAAAGAAGATCAGGAATCCCTGATCTCATTGATCCTATCCCTTAAAGAATTAGGCGCAAAAGCAAAAAAACGGGGATTTCTTTCCCTGGAAGATGAACTCAACGGTCTCAAGGACAACTTTCTTAAAATCGGACTTCAGCTCATCATTGACCAGACTGACCCTGAAGTGGTCAGCGATATCCTGGACTCTGATATTTATTATAACGAATCAAACGGCAGAGCCCTCCTTAGAAAAATCATTATACGGGAAGGATTACTCCGCATTCAGGCTGGAGATACTTCCAGAAATATCTTCCTCTGCACCAGAATTTTCTTAGGGAAAGTGGAAAACAGCGCATTCTCTTAATTACTCTGTGTTTTCTTAGTGCTCCTTATATTTCCACCACTTGCCAAGGCATGCGAACCACCTGCCGGCATTACACGCATTGCCGGATTTCTGCGCGGTAATAATCAGGAGTGTCAGCTCTGGGATGCAAACCTTGAGGGGCAACTTTACTTGCTTGGGCTTGAGCAGGTGCCTGTTGACACCTGGAGTAAAAGAGCCTGGAAGAATGTCCAAAGAAATCTGCAAAGCCTTCGCAGCAATGCTCTTTACAAAAACAACGACCGCTATCAGCGAGCAGTACGTGACCTCAACCGGGTAATCAGTCGGAGTTGCGAAACTTCCGTTGCCAGTATCAGCCTTGTTGACTATCAGGATGGCAAATTTTCACCACACCAAAGTGGAGAGCTTCTTTCTGCTTCTAAAAAGTATGAAGATAATATCTTCTTCCCTTTTTTTCGAGAACGTCTCAAGGAGATTCTCACGAAGAACCCGCATCAACACATTGGTATTTCTCTCAACTATCTCAGCCAGGCCATTCCTACCTTTGTTCTTGCCGGATTTATAAAGAAACATTATCCAACACATACGATTATTGTTGGTGGTGGACTTGTCACATCTTGGATACGAAGCCCGACATGGATAAATCCATTTACCGATCTTTTTGATCATATGATTGCAGGACAGGGTGAGATACCGTTGCTGGCAATTTCCGGGCACCATTCAGCCCCCAAGCATCAAGCGCCTGATTATAGTGATTTGCCACTGGAATCCTATTTATCTCCAGGGTTAATCCTTCCCTACAGCGCATCCACCGGTTGTTACTGGAACCGCTGCTCTTTTTGCCCTGAAAAAGCCGAGGGAAGTCCCTATGCAAAACTTTCTTCAGAGCAGGTTGTGGAGGACCTGAAACAACTGGTAACTACATACCACCCCAAACTCATTCATCTGTTGGATAACGCTGTGGCCCCTTCTCTTATGAAACAGTTGATCCTGCAACCACCAGGAGCAGATTGGTACGGATTTGCACGAGTCAGCAATGAACTGTGTAATAATGCAATCTGTTAAGCTCCGGACGCAACAAAATGTGCTCCTATAAAACGTGTGATTGAGGGCTGCTCCCAGGAGGTACTCGATGCAATGGATAAAGGGATCAATCTGGAAATGGTTGAAAGGTGTTTGAGTGCCCTTCACCTTGCCGGAATCGCCACATATGTGTACCTTCTCTTTGGCACTCCAGCTGAAACACTCACAGAAGCCAGACAGACACTGGATTTCACCGTACGTAACAGTGATGCCATCACGTTCTTAAATCTGGCAGTTTTTAACCTGCCGCAGAACAGCGCTGAAACAGAAACACTTGAGCT
This sequence comes from Desulfocapsa sp., assembly GCA_030635405.1. The sequence continues at coordinate 1,199 of DAOVZA010000298.1, read as the reverse complement.
CAAGGCATTTTCAAGTGGTGACCTGGGGCTCTATTCTGATTTTCACCATCCAAGGGGATGGGATCGACAATCAGTTCGTAAATTTTTGAACACTGAATTCAAGGCAGATCCTGTAATTCGACGCATATTGCAACAGGATCCACCTTTTTTCACATCCAACCATGCACCTCTCATACTGCAGAGTGATCCGCGATACCAGGAAGACACACAACAATGAAAAATAAAGTCATCGTTATCGGAGGAGGTGCTGCAGGGCTCATGGCAGCAGGCCAGGCGGCTCTTGCCGGAGCTGAAGTTATCCTTCTTGAAAAAATGAAACGTCCGGGACGCAAGATATGTATAACCGGTAAAGGGCGCTGCAACATAACAAACAGCGCTCCCGTTGAGGAGTTCATCAATCATTTCGGAAAAAATGGACGATTTTTACGCCAGGCATTTTCCCATTTTTTTTCGAATGAACTAGTCGACTTTTTTAAGGATAATGGACTACCAGTAACCCTTGAACGTGGAGGAAGATACTTCCCAACAAGTGGTAAAGCACCCGACATTCTGAAAACATTCCTGCAATGGATTTCAAAATTAAAAGTGGATATTCGAAATAACTGTCCTGTCAAAAGTCTCCTCGTGGAAAACAATAGAATTACGGGCGTAATTACCAAACAGGGTACAATCCATTGCAATGCTGTTATCTTGGCCACAGGTGGAGCATCATATCCCGCCACCGGTTCAACGGGAGATGGCTATAACCTTTCCAAAAAACCAGGCCACAGTATCGTTCCCATTCGTCCAGCTTTAGTCCCCCTTGAGGTCAAAGATGGTATTCCAGCAGCCCTTGCAGGACTTGAACTTCGAAATATTGAAGTTCAGCTCTTTATAAATGGAAAGAAAAAACGAAAACTCTTCGGAGAGCTACATTTTCTCAAATATGGGCTAAGCGGCCCCACCATTCTTACACTGAGTGGTGATGTTGTGGATGCCCGCCAGAAAGGAGCTAAGGTAGACTTAGTACTTGACCTTAAAGCTGCACTCAACGAACAGAAACTGGACGCAAGATTAATCCGGGATTTTGAAAAACGAAATAAAGAGAATTTTGCCGATGTTTTACGAGGCCTGCTCCCTGCTCAACTTGTTCAACTCTGTTTAGACCAAACCGCCATTCCCAGGAATCGGCTTGCTGGAGAAGTTTCAAAAAAAGAACG
>DAOVZA010000021.1 GCA_030635405.1 Desulfocapsa sp. | reverse complement strand
GGCCAGCCGGCAGTATATTTCCCGGCACCGATTAACAACGCTTGGCTGCTGTCGTAAAAATGAATTTGCTCCTTTTCTCCTGAGCCTATCCTTGCCTCCACCACAATCCCTCGTCCTGGAGTAGCACCTATCGCAAGAGGGAATACCAGGAGAAAAGAAACCGCAAGAAAGATGTTGCTCCAATATTGATTCGCTTGTTTTCTTCCAATTAGAGGCATGATTCTTTCCCCATAAAAGTATTTGTTCTGGAAACATCTTTACTTCGATGAATACACAATATCTTAATTACCTGAATTCAAGTTATAAGTGAATAACCAGTTAGTTTTTTATATTTGAGGCATTCTCGAGGTCTGTTATTCAGTCTGTCAACTGCCTCAAAAACTTGTTTTAGAGTAACATCAACAAGCTCCATTGTCTTAGGAAAATATTGGCGTAACAGGCCGTTAGAATTTTCATTCTGGCCTCTTGCCCAAGAATGGTAAGGTTTGGCAAAATAGGTTGCACAATTGAGATCAGTTGCAATCTTCTCATGAAGTGTGAACTCTTAACTATTGTCAAAAGTTATTGTTTTTATAAACTCTTTTACTGGAAACAAAAGAGAGACTATTGCATCTTTGACATATTTTGCTTTTTTAGCAGTCAGAGGTGCAGCAAGGCGCAGTTTGGATTTTCTATCATCAAGGGTTACTATCACTCCTTTATGATTTTTACCTATGATTGTATCAGCTTCCCAGTCACCGAAACGTTCACGATCGTTTGCCTCGGAAGGTCTCTCATCTATGTCCACTCTCTCTTGAGGTAAACTGTAATCAGATATTTAATTTCTTGTGTTAACTTAACGGCTTTAGGGTTTTTTACATGTCGCTCTTCTGCAAAACGGTGAGCCTGATTCAGGTAAGTAAATCCTTTGACGGTAATATTTTGCTCCGCATCATGTTCAAAACGCTAAAGAACATTATCTTACCTGGACTCTATCGGTGTAGAAGAAAACGAATCGACTTCTTGTCAGGCAATGAAGCACCATTCATTTTATTTAATCACAGTTGGAATTTTTTTCATACTACATTACGAGAGATTTGCATTTCTAATAGAAAATATTGGACGTGTTCCAATAAAAAAAATGTCTCTTGGCAGTCTTGGTCATTTAGAAAACTACAAATTGAAATGTTTCCCGAGCATTGCCGGAATGGCTTAGGGCTGTTTTAAGGGAAAATGGTTGCTTCGTATATATATAGGAGATCTATTACCCTCTAATTGAATTAATGAAATGTAAATATATCTCCTGGCCATTTACACATATTTCGACCAAGGCGAATGTAAAAATCAAGAAATCCAAGTTATTTCACATTGAGGCTCCAAGTATGATACACTTCCTTGTTATCATATCGTCTTAATGCTATGATTTTTTGCATTTCAACACTGGATTTTTCAAGGAGCTCTTGTAAATTTGCAGTACCACCTTTGACATTGCATTCTTACCTTGCTACAATTGACTAAAAATATATGCATTATTTTAGGATCTATGACATCTTTTTTATCACGATTTCAGAATTCATCATAATATTAAGAAACTTCGTTAAATGACGCATAATAACCATCCCCAGCAGTCCCTCTGGCTTCGTCTCTGGCAGCCGTTTCTTGCCCTTTCTGTCTATAAAAAATTCTTGCTGGTTCTTATAAGCTTCCTCTGTGGTTATCTTGTCATCGGATTTCACAGTTATTTTTTTATCGGGAACCTTAGGCAGGAACTGGCTATTGCCTGCGGCGGAAATGAACATCTAGCCCAGACAATGGCTCTCCTTGACAGCTATATCACACACGTTGTTATCCTTGTCAGTCTGGTTATAGCCTTTGTGAGTTTGACGAGTTTTTTGTGTGTCCGGACTCTTGTAAATTTTCTTGACCAGATGATCTGCTCACTCCGCATTCTAATCAACAGAGGCGATCAAGGTGAGACGTGTGGCCACGGGACACAAATCCCTATAATTACTCAGGACAAAATCGGAGAAGTGGCTTCACTGGTAAATGGACTCACAAGTCATATCCGTGCTATTTCCCTTTTCAGAAGAACCATTGAGGCCGACGAAACCATTAACGAAGTCTACAACCGACTGGCTTATGTTTTTAAAGAAACGTTGCAACTCAACACATTTATTATTTGGGAAGTCAGGGAAAAAGATGACTCCATTGAAGCAGTGTATGCATGGCCGCCTGAGTTGGAACAAGAAACCTGTACAATGAGTACATCCAGAATCTGCCGTGCACGACGAACGGAAGAGGTAATTTCATCCGCCGGTTTCCCCAACATCTGTCCCGTGTTCCCCCTCTCTGACGTCATGACTCATACCTGTGTCCCCATGATCGTTTCTGGAAAAGTACTTGGGGTTGTTCAATTTTTTACGCTCTTTGTCGACAGCAATGAGCGCGCAGAACAATTACGACAAAATCAGCATCTAGCCGGCCTCTATCTTGCTGAAGCGCTTCCTGTACTGCATGCCAAACGCCTTGCTTTCGATCTTCATGAACAGGCTACTAAAGATGCATTAACCGGGCTGGCCAACCGAAGATATCTGGAAACGAATATTAATCCAATGCTCGCCGGGATCAAACGAAGAGACAGTACTCTTGGCATTCTCATGTGTGACATGGATTTTTTCAAACAGGTAAACGACAAGCATGGACACGATGTGGGTGACCAAGTCTTAAAAATTCTTGCTGTCATCATGCAGGAGGCTACTCGTGCCTCGGATATCGTCATTCGTTATGGCGGTGAAGAATTCCTTATACTGCTCACCGACTGTAAGATGGAAAAAGCAACAGAGGTGGCAGAAAAGATACGAACGGCTGTTGAAGAACAATTATTCCGCATCGAAGATTTCAGCATCCGTAAGACCCTCAGTATTGGAGTTTCCGTTTATCCAGAAGATGGTTCAGGGTTCTGGGAATGTGTTAAACATGCTGACATTGCACTGTATCAAGCAAAAGATACTGGCAGAAATAAGGTTATACGTTTTGATTCTTCCATGTGGGATGAAAATGATTATTGAGAACTCTGCCCCCAGATGCTACTTCTTCTTTCCACTGTAATACTACCATTTCCAATGGCAATGGTAAGCAATTGGGGAAACAGCTTGATTAACCTTAATCCGAATATACGTAACACCCATTTTGATCGGCTTGCTATATTGAACAACTAAATGGTTAACCACAAACTGGCTAATTTTTGTGTATTAGTTAGCAAGTTTGGGTGCTGATTAATACCCTGAAATCCGCCGAATGAGAGCGCTGTAATATCAGGGGAGATAAATGCGATTTTGATCAGTAATTCAATCCATTCTGGATTTCTCTCTGTCGTGTTTAGTATCTTTGTGCAGACGAACCCAGTTTTCTCAAGGCAATATCGTGGACGAAGGGTGAAAACTGTACAGAGGAATATCAAAAACACAATAACCTAAAAAATGCACAACCGAAAAACCTAAAACTCGCTTGACACAATACCCTAAAAATGAATATGACTTATATTACTAATAATAGGTAGCAAAATGTCAACACCACAGGAAAAACTCGCTCAGTCTCTAGCCGTTTTGAAAAAACTTCAGGACAAAGGAGTTATTGCGATTCATACAAAAAATATGACACGGACTCATCGAGAACGTCTGCTCAGTAATGGTTTTCTTAAAGAGGTCATTAAAGGGTGGTATGTTTCTGCCCGCCCAGATGAGCCTGCAGGAGAAAGTACATCTTGGTATGTTTCTTTTTGGGCCTTTTGTGCTGATTACCTTAAATCAAAATTTGGTAATAAATGGTGCCTTTCTCCTGAGCAATCATTGAGTATTCATAGCGGAAACTGGAGCGTTCCTGGGCAACTTCTTGTCCGCACTCCTAAAGGTGGTAATAAGCCAATATTCTTGCTTTATGAAACCTCTATAATGGATGCTCGCCTGAAGTTACCAGATAAACAGGATTTAGAAAGCAAAAACAATATGCAGATCATGACTTTGCCTGCTGCTCTAATTTCATGTACTCCTCGATATTATTCAAATAATCCTGTTGAAGCGCGGGCTGTACTATCTATGATTTCTGACGCATCTCAGATTTTACCCAAACTTCTCATAGGCGGACATAGCACAATAGCTGGGCGACTAGCGGGAGCTTTCCGAAACATAGGACGAAATACGATTGCTGATAATATTACTGAGGCAATGAAGGCTGCTGGGTATGGCATTACCGAAAAGGACCCTTTTGAAGAGAAGGCAGCTATCATTTTCAGTAAACGAGAGCTTTCTCCGTACGTGAACCGAATGCGAATGAGCTGGGTAAGTATGCGTGATATTGTATTGGAGATTTTCCCACACCCTCCCACATCACGAAATGATGTAGATGAATATCTTAAAAACGTTGATGATATATATCTGACAGATGCTTATCATTCACTTTCTATTGAAGGGTATCGTGTTAGTAAAGAGCTTATCGAACGTGTTCGCTCAGGAGGCTGGAATCCAGAAGATAACCGTAAAGATAAAGAATATGCAGATGCTTTGGCAGCTCGTGGTTATTGGCAAGCTTTTCAAGCAGTAAAAGAAAGTTTAGCAAAGGTTCTAAATGAGAATTCTGCTGGCCAAGTGGTCAATGACGATCATGCTCTATGGTATAGAGAGCTATTTGCCCCCAGTGTGAGCGCAGGCCTTACTGCCGTATCTGGTCTTGCTGGTTATCGTAACCAACCTGTATATATTCGAAAATCAATGCATGCACCTCCTCGCTATGAAGCTGTACGTGACCTTATGCCTGCATTTTTTTCTCTTTTACAAGAGGAAGAAGAGCCTGCTGTTAGGGCAGTCTTAGGTCATTTTTTCTTTGTATATATCCATCCTTATATTGATGGAAATGGCCGTACTGGAAGATTTCTAATGAATGTTATGCTCGCAAGTGGTGGATATCCATGGACGGTTATTCCACTTGATACTCGTGCTGAGTACATGGCTGCTTTAGAAGAAGCAAGTGTACAAATGAATATTGAACCATTTGCCAGATTTTTAGCAAGCCTTGTTCAAAAAGGAATGGCGCAGTAGTTATCATTAAGAAATAGACCTCATCTCGCCAGTTCTAATTACCCACCACCTCTGGCGACAAAAGATGTTTCCCGAATATACGTAATAACAACTTCAACGGGAAATCCGATAACTCAACGCTAAGACAACGAGTGACAATCTTTATCATTTCTATACTATTCTTAATAATTACAGGCATACTGTGAATATCAAATTTGATTACAGCAAATATTTAAAACTGTCAGGTTGAGTATAAACAACGACATCAATACACCTTCACCACAAACTTCAACTGCTTATTCCGAATACGATTAACAACAAGTGGTCTCGAAGCCTTCCCATCGCTCTGAATAGTGATATTCCCCATAAGTCCTTCAAAATCGACAGTGTCATGAAGTTTAGCGTTTATACACTCTCTCTCTGCGAATTCTCCACATCGATTGATAGCATCCATTAAAATATCCATCCCCTCAACACCAATAGCTGGAAAAGTACTCCCTCTACTCTCATAGAGTGATCGAAAAGTCTTAAGAACATCTCGTCCATAGGGAGTTATTTCAACAGTAGTGCTGTATAAATCAGTGGCAAATAGTCCCTCAAGATAACGAACTTCTTCCGGTTGCTCCACAATGGCTCTAGTCAGTATTCCATCTGCCCCCATTCCCTTTGGAGACCAGCCCATAACAGATAACTGCTTTCGTAGTTCAATAGCATTTCCGACAGCCATTGGTAAATACAGAAGCTGAACATCGCTCTCACGAAGATGAGATAATATTTTTCCATAATCAGTTGTTAAAGATACCGAGATCACATCTGTTATATCTCCATCGATGGAGCGAAATTTTCGTATAAACTCATCGGCAAGTGAACTGGAGTGATAGCTATCAGGGTTTTTAAAAACAGCAACTCGTTCAAGAAGCAATTCATCACGAACAAAAAGAGCTGCAACACTCGCCTGAAAAGTATTGTCAAAACAGATCTGACTAACAAATTCAGTATTTTTACTGATATCCGGATGTGAGGCGAGAAGAAACAGTACCGGTGTTCGATATTTATCGGCAAGAGAATTAACAACCAGCCCCGAAGCACTACTTGAAGTTACAATTACAGCGACCACTTCATCTTTCTCAACAAGTCTTTTAAAAGCCTTAGCCGCTAATTCTGGTTGGTTTTTATCGTCCACGACAAGAAGCTCAATGATATCACCATTGTTCAAATAGGGATGCATATACAATGCTGTTCGTATTCCTTTCAAACTATCTTCACCCAGCACCTGATCTTTCCCACTCATTGGTCCGATAACACCAATTTTAATGCTGTTACCGCTGGGGGACGTTTTTTCCTGTTCCGCAGTACAACCAAACAGGAAAGCCACAGACAAAAAGATTAAAAATGATGTAATTATCTTATTCATAGGCCTTCAGGGAATATACAAAAACTGCATTCGAATCATAATTGTATCAGTAAAGTTGGATTGGATTTTCTTTCTCAGCAGATTCAGATCTTTTCTGGTCACAGGCTCCCGTACAAGTACTTTCACAAAAAGAATTTTCTGTTCTTTTTGATGGATAATATCTGCCTGTCGAACAATAAGATACTTGCCATTCACCAAAAAGCGCTCATTCTGCCAGTTTTTCTCAAGCACCGATGTTTCAACAAGTTCAGTATAGGAAAGATAGAGTGGAAAACTTATACCGCACAAAAGAATCATTACAAAAAGAATACCTCGTTTATCACGTACTACCGGAGAATATCCAAGTAACCGAAAGGTAAAAGTCGCAGCCAGAGTGATCCCCACAAGATTTGTAGAAAACAACAGGAATGCCTGACCAAAAAAAGACAAGTCTCCCATACCAAGACCGATTCCAGCGACAGCAAGAGGTGGTACCAGGGCTACTGCAATAGAGACCCCGGCAAGACTTTGAAGAATTTTTTTATTTGATTTTGTGTAAGCTCCTGCCACTCCTGCCACTATGGCCACTCCAAGATCCAGAAGGCTAGGATGAAGACGAGCCTGCATTTCCATTGTGATAGGTTTATGTGGAAACAATAGTGAAATTAGACTAGCTGCAGTAAGTGCAATACATACTCCCACCAAAATGGTAATCATTGAAGTTTTGGAGAGCTTTGTATCATGACGCAGCAACCCCATAGAAAGTGCCACGATTGGTGCCATTAAAGGAGCAAGAAGCATTGCGCCAATCACCACTGCTGAACTTGATTGATACAAGCCAATGGCTGCCAGCATGGTGCTAAGCACCATCAAAACCAGATAAGTGGGCTGGAGACTGGCATCGTCACGAAGCGAAATAAACAGATCCCGAAAACGATCCTCAGATGCATAGGAAAAAAACGAGATCCTTTTTTTGCTGGCCTTAGCCAGTTCTTTGCCCGCTGGGAGATTCTTAATCTCTATTCGCTCATGAACCTTTGTGCTGTTCTTGACAGATTCACGTAAACCTTTTCCCACATTAATACATACCGCCCGAGGTATTGTCTCACAATGAAGTGGTGTTTGAGTGATTTTCACCTCATCGATTGTAACCTCAAAGGGTTCTTCCGTTTCAATCGTTATAGTAGAACTCTTGATATACCCAATGGTGCTGGGGATACGTTTTCGTTGACCACGACAGCGAAGTGTCTGATATAAAAAATTAAAATAGGCGATGATGGAGGTAGGGGCAGTAATCACCATGGAAATCATTCCATCAGTGAGTGAGCTGTCATGGGAAATAAGCCTTGAGGCCAAAGTATGCTCGTGGTGCTGGACAATCATACAGCCACTAGCTGCCGTTTTGACCACCTTGCCACTTTCAGTAACAAACTTAAAAGGTAGGAGTCGCAACCCCCGAAATCCTCGAAAAGCATTTAACGCTGCACGAATCAAAGTAATATTGCGGGAAGAATCGATCAGTGGCAATCTGCCAATTGCAGCCTTAAAAACCAGAATATGCTTATTACAGAGAATCACATCCATAACCTGCGCATCTGTTTGCAGGGCTATCTCAAGAGCATCTTCTGTTCTTTTAGGCAATCCGTAACAGTTTCTCAGATTTTTCTGATCCTTGGTGGGAAGAAGCCCAATGGTGAAATCATGCCCCATATTCAAAGCCATCACAGACTTGATTTTATCCAACGGAGCTGCCACTACAACATGATTACACTGCTGCAGATACTGCTCTGGACTATTCAGGAATTCTCTCAGAAGAATGGGGATAATTTTAGTATTAAATGGGTTGGCAACAACCTGATCAATTAATTCTTCCGTGGCAGGTACATAGAGAAACAGAGATGATTTTACATGGGATTCCATAGAATCTTTACCAATTTAAAAAAGCAAAACAGAGTAAGTTTTTATTCAGTTATTACCAGTACATACTTCCACTCCACCGGATTAACAATCATCGCCAATGTTAGTTTTGTTTAAGGATTCGATATCAATCTGATCCATTTCACGTTTATCAGATATAAACATACCCACTAACCATGCTACAACAACGGCAGTAAAAAATTGTCCTACAATTGCCTCCATTTGACAAAAAGCTGCTGCTCCTGCTGTCTGAGGGGTAATATCACCATAACCAAGGGTAGTAAGAGTAACAAAACTGAAATAGTTAAACACATGAATCGAATTGGCCTGCATATTATCCAACAGTACCCCACTGAATGCTCCAGGGCTGAGTCCATAAAGAAGATTATAAAGCGAACCAAAGAAAAGTCCAAGGATCAAATAAATACAGAATGTTGCGTAAAGTACACTGCTGGTGACTTTCTCAGAATGAATAATCTGAAGAACAAATGAATAAATCAAAAGAGCATAATACAGTGCAAAAAACAGGTGTGAACCAAGTGAGTTGATCGAAATAACATCATATATGCCAAGCCAATAAAGAACCAGGAGCGGAAGAAGAATGGAAAGAGCGATGGAACGCTTGTGCTGCTGCCTATGCACTGCATAGGCAGCTGCAAAAAGTACCATTGTCAGTGAGACATGGGCGAGTATGGCAAGTGATGTATAAGGCTCTAGAAATGGGCTTCCAACAATGTAGATAAGGAGAAGAAAAAGAAGATTTCTATACCCATATCCATTAATAAGATTTCTTGAACTGAAAGCAGTCATTTTTTCCTGTTTCTCTCTGTTTTCTTAAAAAATAATCCCTGTCATATATTCCTTATTAGGAAAATCTTCCCCTGCAATAAACTGACGAGTGGGAATATCATAAACAAGTAGGCCATTTGTAGTCAACCCGACAATGTAGCGTCGATGACTGCCATCAGCAGGGATAACACCCCATGGATTATGACTTTCGGCCACCAGTAATCCAATCAAAACAGAACCTTTCACATTATACCGTTTGGCCACGGCCATATTGGCAAAATTGGACATCAGCATGGAAAATGTTTCTTCATAGGCCAAGGGAAGACTATCGAGGCTATCCAGTTGCGGAACCTGTATTTTGATAAAGGTATCCGTCCAGTCCATAACGTCTCTGAACCATTTATCAGTGATGAACATATATCTTTTATCACCAACAACAATTTTTTCGAGATCTGGATACTTTTTTTTCAATTGTCTTCTTATAAACTCACCATAGAGCAGCTTAGCCTTTCCATCTGCGGCAATGATCTCGGGAGGAGGACCCGGCTGCAGAACAACATATTCACCGGCCCGGGAACTATGATTTGCAGAGAAAAAGAAAATAATTACCAAAAAGATACCTGTTTTCATAATGAGAGGGCAATTTTTCAAAACAAAAATACCTCCTGTATAAACTCTTTGTTAGGATAATCTTCTAACTCGACGTATTCACCATTTTGCGGCTCTATAACAAATAATCCTTTTTCGGTCACTCCAAACATCAGAGCGTGCATCACCCCTGGAAGCCCTGCCCATTCATTTTTAGCATTCACTCGCATCCAGCCAATTGCGGCACGCGTATCATAATACCCTGCCTTCCAGATTCTCACGGTTACCAATGCATTTAGTAATTCACTATAGTTTTCACAATCCCATGTATCCGCCTTTGCCTGTACTTTCGTTTTGTACATAAGGGCATCAAAGGTATCTAATAAATTTTCCAGCCAGTCATGACTGGGGATAATAAATTGTTTGATATTCTTATTCCAATAGAGCGCCTGGAACTCATTACTGTGCTGGCGTATGAGTTTTTCAATCTGTTCTGCTTTTATGTACTGAGGAGAACCATCTTTCTGTAGAGCTGATACGAATTCATCTGGCATTGGAAGTTTGAGAGGTTCTTTATCAGCCGCAAAACCGGGTCCGGAAATTAGCAGCAATAGAAACAGGATAATCAACAAAATGGATTCGATACTTATTGGAACGATTTTCTTCATCTCTTTTCCTCACTCAAAAGTATATTGAAAAAAAGCTGTGGGGTAAAACTTGCCTGATAATAAGACTTGGATCTTACTATTCGGTTCGATATTTAAAAATCGTGATATTTAGAAGGTAATGCAATCATGTGCAGTTTGCAATCTCACCCTTGATAGGATAAGGTCTTATTCCTTGTAGTGATAGAAATAACACACATTATTAATCTTTCTTAAGGAGTCTTTCTATGAAACATATTTCTGCTACCATTCTTTTAGGATTTTTTCTCTTTATTAATCCCTCCTGGGTATCAGCCACAGATCAAGGGCCTGAGACGATCGATCTAAAGGCCGCTTATAAAGTGGAGGGTAAAAAAAGTGCGGTAATCTTTCCTCACCACAGTCATCAGGAAAAGGTGGAATGTGCCAAGTGCCATAAAGATACTAAGGGTGGAGGTCCTCTTGTTGTTGAATTCGTTAAGCTTACCACCAGCAAAAATGATTTTCATAAAAAGTTCTGCTGGCCTTGCCATGTTGAGATGAAGGTACCAAAGGGCAAATCCTGTAAAACCTGTCATCCCAAAAAGAAATAATAGAGCTTTACATATTCTTCAGGGTTTCATAAAAAACGGCAGTAGTCAAATGCTGCCGTTTTCCTTAAATGCTTAATTTCATACGATTAAGATGCGCTAAACATTTATCCTCATATTTGAATTGAAAATCCTGCATACGTTCCGAAATCGGGTTCCAAACCATGACCCAATCCTGGAATATCTTCTGTGAAGTTCAAAAACAGATCAACAACTGTTCCATTTTCTTTCATAATTCTATAATTTATCCCAAACAGAACATTCAAACTAGCCTCTGCTGATTCTGAATTTTCTGAGTAAGAAATCCGCTTTGAAGACCAACGGGTACCTACCTGAAAATACACGTCATTCTTCTTACCAGGATCCCATATTGAACCAACAAAACCGTCGAACGCAATTTTCTCGACATCGAGATTATCGGCATTGAAATCTTCCTGACTAAGATCCTGATAGATTACTCCTGCTGCTCCGAGCAGATAAAACTGTCTCCATACTTCCTTTGACAATCCCGCTGAAAGAGCAATGCCGGGTGTATCAAAATCATTTCCACTTAGGGGAATCCGACTGGAAACCTTCAATGTCACATTGGGTTGTGAGGTGTTTAATCCCTCATCTTTCCATAATTGATATTTTGCAGAAAGCTGTAATGTACAGATAAAGATGTCACCACTGTCAGCAATAACAGGAGTGTTATTATTCCCGACCTCACCATAATACTGATCATCTGGGGGCGTTTGGCCAAAGCCATCACTTGAGAACATGCCATGGTAGGAATCAGTCAAACTGGCAAGAAGTGTGCTTTTTTTGTCCTGTGAAACCCTTAGAACCGCACCCAACTCCACAGTCTTGGATGAAACTGAGATTCCCTTTGCAAGAGCAAGTGAGAAAATATTCGAGTTAACTGTCCATTCCTCATCTTCAGCGGCCTCTTTAAAATAGATATTATAATCCGTTGCAGATCCCGTACTAAGGGCAACTCGCCAGCCTTTGCTCACGGTATCATCATGAACATCCAAAGGCTGTAGGTATAAACGACCAGCAAGGGCATTGGGATTATATAATATTGGGAAACGTAGGCCTGCATCCTCACTGGAATTACTGCCTTCAGGTGTCAGGCACAGGAACACAACAATGAGAAGAAGTGG
>DAOVZA010000341.1 GCA_030635405.1 Desulfocapsa sp. | reverse complement strand
CCAACCATTGTTATCAGCACAGTGAACAGAGTGTTCCCCACACCTTTTATCCATGGAGGTAGGGTTGCTTTTCGTTTTATAGGAGCAGTACTGTTTTGAGAACTCATTGGTAAGCTTGACAGCCTCTTAATGTATCAATAGAAAAGTGTTGGAGCTAAACGCAAGGACGCGACGTATCCACACTTTCGTGTGAACACATCGCGCTTGTTTGTAACAAATACTTATTTGGTGATTGGCCAGTAGGAAACGGCGGTGATGGCAGCACCAATGTTTAAGCCCTTCACGTTGGCACGACGGCCGGTTTGCTCAATCTTCTGGAACATAACGGCAAATGGTGCACGTTGCATGAAATCACGCTGGATGGCCTGATACATTGCAGCACGTTTATCACGATCGCCTTCCTGTACCGCTGCTTTTGTTGCTTTTGACATTTCAGGAAGATGCCATGCATTACGCCATGCAAGGAGGCCTGTCGCTTTGTCTTCATCTGAGTTTGCAGGGTTAAAGGCAAATGTTCCTGCGTTGGTGTTTGGATCTGGATAATCCGGTCCCCATGCTCCAACATAGATCTGATGCTCACGAGCACGATAGACTGCAAGAGTTTGTTTTCCTGTTCCAACTTCCAAAGTTACCTTGATACCAGCCTGACCAAAAGTATTCTGGATGGACTGTGCAATTTCGATACGTTCCTGGGCATCACGAACATTGATTTTAAGTTCAAAACCGCCTTCAAGACCAGCTTCTTTCAAGAGAGCTTTTCCTTTTGCAACATCAAAGGTGTAAGGTTTGTCATCAATCTCACCGAGGTAGGTGCGTGGCAGGAATGCCTGATGGATTGTGTATTGACCCTTAAGGAAAGAATCCTGCATTCCTTTATAATCAATGAGATATTTCAAGGCTTCGATAACCTTTGGGTTGGAAAGATTTGGATCTTTCTGATTCATTGAAATATACATGAGGCGACCGCGAAGATCACTGTCCACAGCCAGATCTTTATTGCCTTCAATGCCAGCGATATCCTGAGGGTTAAGATTGCGTGCTATGTCAATATCACCTTTTTGCAGTAAGAGACGCTGGGTGGCAGATTCGAGGATGTGACGAACGATTACTTTCTTCATTGCAGGAGCGCCAAGGTAGAAATCAGGATTGGATTTCAGGGTATAAGACTCATTGGGCTTCCAATTTACTAGTGTGTATGCGCCAGAACCAGCAGTGTTGGTTCTCAGCCAGTCGTTACCCATATCACCGTCTTTCTCATGTTTCATAGCGGTTTTTTGGTCAACAATACCGCCGATGGTTGAGGTAATACAGTTCAGAATGAAAGATGTGGCATATTTTTTGTCGGTGGTGATGGAAAAGGTCATATCATCGATCAGCTTGATTGTTTCATCAGCATTTTCAACTGTAAAACCAAACTGAGTGAAGATGAATGCAGGAGTTTTGTTTAGTTTAACGGCGCGCTGTAGAGAGAATACAGCATCTTTTGCTGTCACTGGATTGCCAGAATGAAATTTCACACCAGGACGCATTTTGAAAGTGATGGTTTTACCATCTTCAGAAACTGTCCAGCTTTCAGCAAGATCAGGGCTGTAGCCTTTGCTGAGGTCAGCAGGATCAAAGTTGATCAGTTTTCCGTATACGTTACGAATGAGATCAGAACCTGCAAATTCAAAGGATTGAGCTGGATCAAGGGTGGTGATATCATCGATCCTGTTAGCAATAACCAGCATACTATCAGGTGTTTTTGCGTAGACCGGATTCGCAGTGGCAACGACTGCTACTGCGGTAGCGGCAAGAAGTGCATTTTTGAAAAAATTCATTTGTTCTCCCTGGGTTTAAGGTTGGTATTGTAAGATAAATAAAATATTTGGATGGTTAAAAGATGGGTGGAAACTTCGAAAAGCTAACAACCACGCGGAATAAACTAGTATAATTGACTATTTTAACAAGTCTTTTTTTCTGGTCTTTAGCAGGCGTTTTGACGTATGTGTTTGTTATTTAAGGGATCTTTTGAGGACTCTTAACCAGTTGCCATGATAAAGCTTATTCATGGTCTCCTTGTCGTATCCGTGGGCCTTCATGGCATGTCGTAAATTGACAAGGCCTGCAACATCTTTGATCTTGCCAGGAATAGTTGCACCGTCAAAGTCCGAGCCAAATCCCACACCATCAATTCCCACATGCTCAATTAAATGATCCATATGACGTAACAGCTCTTCAATGCTGGTATCTTCAGACATCTGCCCATCTTCACGAATAAATACGGTGGCAAGGTTCAGGCCAACTATTCCGTCGCTTTCACCGATTGCCGCCAGTTGCTTGTCTGTTAGATTGCGTGAATGATGGCAAAACGTATGGGCGTTTGAATGGGTGGCAACAAGTGGTGCGTCACTGATTTTAGCAACATCCCAGAATCCGGCTTCATTGAGGTGAGAAAGATCCACCACAATGCCAAGTTGGTTACATTTCTTTACGAGTTTTTTACCAAGATCTGTGAGTCCCGGGCCGATATCAGGAGAACTTGGATAGCGAAAAGGGACGCCATGGCCAAAGAGTGTGGGTCTGCTCCATACAGGGCCAATTGAGCGCAATCCTGCTCTGTATAACACTTCAAGTGAATCAAAATCCTTATCGATGGCCTCTGCACCTTCGAGATGGATAACGGCAGCAATCACTCCAGAATTAAAACATTCTTGAATCTCTGCTGCTGTGACACAAACTTTGATTCGTCCCTTTGATTCACGTTCCAAACGATTCAAGATGGCAATCATGCTGATGACAACAGGAAGTGCTTCCTTGGCAGAAATCTCTGGTGGCAAAGGCAGGTCATATTGAGAGCCACTCATCTCATTGATATTAGATCCAGTCCCTTTTTCTCCAGGTGAGGGGACAAAAACGGCAAAAAGACCACCACCAAATCCACCCTTTTTCATTCGTGGCAGATCGAGATGGCCACTGTCGTAGCCATTGAGAACATGTTTGTATGTATCCTCTCCTTCCATTTCTAAAAGTCGTAACAAAAGATCGTTATGACCATCAAATAGAAGAGGTAATTGCTCAGCGGACATCGTAATACCGTGAAAGAGAGTTCGTATGTTTCATTGGGGGCGTTTCTATGGTTTTCAAAAAGATGAATAGAAAAGGGTTTCAACCTGTTTGGCTGAAACCCTTTGGCTTGATTCTTTCTTTGATCGTGCAGGCAGGTAGACGAAGCTACTCACCAAATGGCAAAGTAAAAGTTAAAATGCTTGAATGATTTACCTGTTCCGATAGATAGCCAACATTAAAGGATGCTGAT
>DAOVZA010000103.1 GCA_030635405.1 Desulfocapsa sp. | reverse complement strand
CAATAATATCACCGATACCGGCAACCATTCTTTTGCTGCCGCCCAGAACTTTAATGCACTGAACCCGCTTTGCACCGCTGTTATCCGCTACATTTAAATACGTCTGCATCTGAATCATAATGCAACTCCTTCCACCTTATTTTGCCCGATCTACAATTTGAACCAGTCTCCAGCATTTGTCTTTGCTGATAGGTCTGCATTCAACCACACGAACAGTATCACCAATTTTTGCTTCATTTTTCTCATCGTGTGCTTTGACTTTTTTGGTTTTCTTTACATATTTTTTGTAAAGGGGATGCAGCTGCTTAGATGAAAAAGCAATCACTATTGATTTTTCCATCTTGTCACTTACAACTTGTCCGATATACGTCTTTTTATTCTCTTTCATAAACGCAGGCCTCACTTACTGCTTGTTTTCGCGTATGCCCAATGCATATTCATGAATAATAGTATTCACTCTTGCAATATTTCTCCTGACAATCCGCAGTGAAAGAGGATTATCAAGATGACCGAGCACTTTATCCATTCTTAACTCAAGATACTTCTTATGAAGCTCTTCTTTTCTATTTACGAGTTCCGTGTATGTTAGATCATCGAAAGAATTCTTCATACGCTACTCCAGATCTCTTCGTTTCACGAATTTAGTTTTTATCGGGAGCTTACTTGAGGCAAGTTTCATAGCTTCCACAGCAAGTTCCTCCGGGATACCACCCATTTCAAACATAACAGCGCCTTTTTTAACCACTGCTACCCAACCTTCAGGATTTCCCTTACCTTTTCCCTGCCGTGTTTCAGCAGGTTTCTTTGTAAACGGCATATCCGGAAAAATCCGGATCCAGACTTTTCCACCTCTTTTTACATGACGGGTCATAGCAACACGGGCAGCCTCAATCTGGCGGTTGGTTATCCATCTGGGTTCCAGTGCTACAAGACCGTAATCCCCAAATGCAACCTTGTTTCCCCGGTGTGCAACGCCATTCATCTTTCCTCTTTGCTTTTTTCTATACTTAACTCTTTTAGGACTAAGCATCTCTACTAACTCCTTGCTGTTCTGGCACGTTCTTTTGTTTTCTTAACCAACAGACCGGCATCTTCTTTTTTCACACTATCGTAGATCTCACCATTGTATATCCAAACTTTTACACCGATCGCACCAAATGTCGTATTTGCCTCAGTAAATCCATAATCTATATCAGACCTGAGTGTGTGCAGAGGAACTCTTCCATCCTTTTGCCATTCAGTCCTGGCCATTTCAGCTCCGCCAAGTCTACCGGAAATTTTTATCTTTACTCCCTGAACACCTGCACGCATGGCACTGCTAACTGCCATTTTCAGGGATCTCCTGAAAGACCCCCGCATAGTAAGCTGTCTGGCCACATTGAGGGCAATCAGTTGAGCGTCCGCTTCAGGTCTTTTAATCTCTTTAATTTTAATCTGTATCTTTTTATCAGCGAGCTTCTGAAGCCTGCTGCCAAGTTTTTCTACATTAGCACCTTTAGCACCGATAATAATTCCCGGACGAGAAGTTTTAATGATAATCGTTATCCGTTGAGGCTTTCTTACTATCTCAACATCTGAAATATCAGCACCTTTTGTTTCAGGACATGATTCGAGGGCTTTCCTTAAACGCAGATCTTCATGAAGTGTATCCGCATAATCTTTTGGATCTACATACCACTTTGATTTCCATGTTTTATTTATCCCAAGACGAAGTCCTATAGGATTTACTTTCTGACCCATCTACTCCCCCATACTCGCAATTTCATCGACTACTACAGATATATGACTCATTCTTTTAAGAAGTATATCTCTTTTTCCATGTGACCGTGCCCAGACTCTTTTAAGCCTTGGCCCTTCATCAATCCGTATTTCTTTGAGATAAAGCATTTCTTCATCCAGTTTCTTATTTTGCACAAGGGCATTTGCCACAGCTGATTTAACAACCTTATTCAGCATCCCTGCCCCTTTCTGAGGCATGGCCTCAAGTACCGCAACCGCTTCGGTATATGTCTTGCGGCGAACAAGATCAGCAACCGGCCGCACCTTAGAGGGAGAAACCATCAAATATTTAGCGATAGCCCTATATCCTTTTTTCGATTCTAATCCCATCACACTACCTACTTACCTTTTTAATTTCTTATCAGATCTTGCGTGCCCACGGTAAAAACGAGTGGGAGAAAATTCGCCTAGTTTATGTCCCACAAGGTTCTCGGTTACATACACAGGAACCCATGTTTTTCCATTATATACAGAGATGGTAAATCCAACCATTTCCGGAATAATCGTTGAACAGCGGGAATATGTTTTAATCATGGGTTTTTGACCCGCTTTATTAGCTTCCAGAATCCTTTTATAGAGTTTTTTTTCAATAAAAGGACCTTTTTTTATTGACCTAGCCACTTTACGCTCCTACAAATATCAACGAATAATAAACTAATCAACTGGCCGAGCAAGCTGATTTTCTTGATCTCTATCTCCTCTTCACAATAAAATTGCTGGAAGATTTATTCTTCTTTCGTGTCTTATAACCCTTGGTTGGCTGTCCCCAGGGAGAAACCGGGTTTCGTCCACCGGATGTCTTACCCTCACCACCACCATGCGGATGATCAACAGGGTTCATAACAACACCTCTTACTTTCGGTCGTCTACCCAACCATCTTGATCGTCCCGCTTTTCCAATTGAAACATTCATATGATCTTCGTTTCCAAGAGAACCAATAGTTGCATAACAAGAACCGAATATCATCCTCATCTCGCCGGATGGTAACTTTAATGTTACATAATCGCCCTCTTTAGCAACTATAACAGCACCAAGTCCTGCTGATCGAACAAGCTGGCCGCCTTTGCCCAGCTGAAGTTCAACATTATGAACTGTTAACCCGAGAGGGATATTCTTTAATGGAAGAGCATTACCCACCTGAAGAGGTGCCTGATCCCCACTCAAAATTTTTGTTCCCACGACCATGGTCCTGGGTGCAAGAATATATCTTTTCTCACCATCGGCATAAGCTACAAGGGCAATGTTTGCTGTCCTGTTTGGATCATACTCAATCGTTTTAATTGTACCGGGAATATTGCGTTTATCACGTTTAAAATCAATTACCCTATATTTTCTTTTATGTCCGCCGCCTCGTCTTCGAACACTTATACGTCCGCCGGCTCCACGTCCTGCATTCTTAGTTAAACCTTTTGTTAAAGATTTTTCACTTCCAGTTCTTGTTATCTCTTCAAATGTAAGACTTGTTTTGTACCGAAGACTCGGAGTCCTTGGCTTGTATTTCTTAATACCCATCTTTGACCTTCCTATACGCCTTCAATTATTGGTATCGAATCGCCGGTTTGTACTGTCACGATCGCTTTTTTCCAGGGTGTAGTTGAGCCTGAACGCACACCGGACTTAGTCCTGGTATACTTCGGCTTTCCTTTTACCGATAAAATATTGCACTTAAGCGGTTTTACGGAAAAAAGTTCTTCTACTGCCTGCATAACCTGAATCTTATTTGCACGAGGATCAACTTTAAAAGTATATTTCTTCTCTTTCCGTTCCCTCATAATATTTGACTTCTCAGTCAGAACCGGTTCTATAATTATTTGATCTGCTCTCACTTTCGACCCCTTACTTATCACCGTAAAAATCGTTCAGATTGCCGGCAGCCGTTTCCATTACCAGCACATTTTTCCCATACAGTAATTCTTTAGCAGAAAGTCTGTTATACGAAAGAAATCGAAGCCAGGGGATATTTTTCCCTGCTCTTCTCAACATAATGTCGTCATCTTTCAGGATAATTACTGTTCGTTTTTTTTCGGTAACAAGGTTTGCCAATAACTGTAATAAATCTTTGGTTTTGCCGCTCTCTACAGTAAAATCCTCAACAATTTTCATCTCATCATCCCGAACTTTCATGGAAAGAAGGGATTTCATAGCAAGACGTTTCATCTTCTTTGGAATTTTATAACTGTAATCTCTCGGTTTCGGACCAAAAATAGTTCCTCCGCCTACCCATACAGGTGATTTTTTATCTCCAGCACGAGCATGCCCTGTACCTTTCTGCCTCCAGGGTTTACTGTTGCTGTAATTAACTTCACCCCGGGTTTTTGTACTTGCAGTTCCAACTCTACGATTCGCCAGTTCATTATTTACGGCATAATAGATTGAACCATCCTTGATTTCTCTATTAAAGACTTCATCATTTAGAGTGACATCTTTTATCTTTTCACCCTGTATAGAAAAGACTTTTGCTTTCATCTTTAGCCTCTACTTCTTCTTTGCTTTCTTGACAATTACCATGCTTTGACTGGGACCAGGTACAGCCCCTTTAACCATAAGCACTTTTTTATCCTCGTCTACTTTTACAACACGAAGATTTTGGATTGTGGTTTTTGCGTTTCCCATCCTTCCAGCCATTTTTGTTCCCTTAAATGTTCTGGATGGGGAAGCCGCCATTCCTGTACCGCCAAGACCTCTATGAAATTTTGAACCATGTGTAGCCCTTCCACCGGAAAAGTTATGACGCTTAATTGCACCCTGGAATCCTTTACCTTTAGAAGTACCTTCTACATCTACAAATGCTATATCCTTAAAGAAATCTACACCTAAAACATCACCAATCGAAACATCAGCTTCAAAATCCCTCATCTCAACCAGATGCTTTTTAGGATCACAAATTTCTTTAAACTGTCCAGCATACGGCTTTGTCACATGTTTTTTCTTTACATCAACAGCACCGATAACACAAGAGCTGTAGCCATTTTTATCAATTGTTCTTTCTGCTACAACAACATTACTCTCAATCTTTATCACTGTTACAGGGGTGAGAATACCCCTTTCATCAAACACTTGCGTCATTCCGACTTTTTTGCCGATAAGCCCTAACATCTCTTAC
Organism: Desulfocapsa sp.; assembly: GCA_030635405.1. The sequence continues at coordinate 2,147 of DAOVZA010000103.1, read as the reverse complement.
CTCAATTGTTTATTTCTACTGCTTTATCTCTACATCAACACCAGCAGGGAGCTCAAGCTTCATTAGGGCATCCATTACTTTTGATGTAGGATCAAGAATGTCAATCAACCGTTTATGTGTCCGCATCTCGAATTGTTCCCGAGCTTTTTTATTAACGTGCGGTGATCGCAGTACTGTATATTTGTTGATACGAGTAGGGAGAGGCACTGGTCCTGAAACCTTTGCGCCAGCACTTACAACAGTCTGAACTATTGCCTTGGAGCTCTGTTCAACGAGTTCCACATCAAACCCTCTCAATCTAACTCGAATTCTATCTTTGGCCATTATTCCTCCAAACACAAATCATGCCTGCAGTTCATGCAGGCATGACATTATTAACTCATTATTCGATGATTTCTACAACCTGGCCACTGGCTACGGTCCGGCCGCCTTCACGTATAGCGAATCGCAGTCCTTTTTCCATAGCAATAGGGTTGATAAGTTCAACAATAATTTCAGTATTATCACCAGGCATTACCATTTGTTTGTCATCAGGAAGAAGTACAGTACCGGTAATGTCAGTAGTCCTGAAATAGAACTGAGGCCGGTAACCGGAGAAGAAAGGAGAATGCCTTCCACCTTCGTCTTTACTCAGTACATATACAGTTCCCTTGAATTTTTTGTGAGGGGTGATTGTCCCTGGTTTTGCAAGAACCTGTCCACGAACAACTTCTTTCTTATCAACACCGCGAAGCAGTGCGCCTACGTTGTCACCAGCCTGACCTTCATCAAGAAGTTTATTGAACATCTCAACACCGGTACATACGGTTTTACGTGTTTCACGAATACCTACAATCTCAATATCCTCACCAACTTTGACAACACCTCTTTCGATCCTGCCGGTTACAACGGTACCACGACCCTGGATTGAAAAAATATCCTCGATTGGCATCAGAAAAGGTTTATCTACTTCTCTTTCCGGAAGCGGAAAGTATGAATCCATGGCGTCAAGAAGTTCCTCGATGCATTTTGTTTTTTCCGGGTCATCCGGATTTTCCATTGCATCAAAAGCTGATCCCTTAATAACAGGAACATCATCACCTGAGAATCCATATTCATTCATGAGATCTCTCATCTCTTCCTCTACGAGTTCAATAAGATCCGGGTCATCAACCTGGTCAACTTTATTGACAAATACGATCAGAGCAGGTACACCTACCTGTCTTGCAAGCAGAATATGCTCTTTTGTCTGAGCCATTGCACCATCTGTTGCCGCAACAACGATAACAGCACCATCCATCTGGGCAGCACCAGTAATCATGTTCTTGATATAGTCAGCATGCCCCGGACAGTCTACATGTGCGTAGTGCCTGTTTTCTGATTCATACTCAACGTGACGGGTGTTAATAGTGATTCCTCTGGCTTTCTCTTCCGGTGCATTATCAATATCATCATAGTTCATGACTTTTGCGCCGGTTTTCCTTGCGCAATAAATTGTTATTGCTGCAGTAAGAGTTGTTTTACCATGGTCGACATGTCCGATAGTACCAACGTTAATATGCGGCTTGGTCCTCATAAATTTTTCTTTAGCCATCCGTTCCTCCTTGTGACTAAATCACAAAAAAAATTAAATAATTACAATTTCAATTTCTTCTGTCTTGAACCGAGACCCTGTATTCCGCATTTTCTGATATAAACAAAAGGAAGCGTTTAGGAAGGATCCAGAGGTTAGACAAAAGAAAATCAAATTCTCCTGAATAACATAGCACAGTGTATACTGTCTATTGTCTGGAACCACCTAACCACCCGTTTAAATCAGCCTTATCAGCAGGATGATGGGTTTGGCTCTGACTCGAAAACTCTGACCTGAATGCTTTAAAAAGCCTATTACAGGTCGCACCTTGCAGAATATATTCTGTATTCCGCTTTTAGTCAATAGCAGTTCCTGGTAAAGTCAATAATAATACTAACAATTTCCTAAAACTGCAAAACAAAGTTTTGACGTGAACGTTTTCTGCTTAATCTCATTAAGCCGAACTTTCCACTCGTGGAGTTTTCAGAATGAAAACTCCAAAATAAAAAATACTTCGTATTTTTTATACCTACCACCGATAATGGGAAAAAGCTTTGTTCGCTTCTGCCATTCTATGTGTATCCTCTTTCTTTTT
>DAOVZA010000401.1 GCA_030635405.1 Desulfocapsa sp. | reverse complement strand
TGTCAGTATCAAAAGAGTTAGACAATTACGGATACAAATTCAAAATGAGCTTCGTGATTCCGGTAGCTCTACAGATTCATTTTTTTTCAAAGAACAAAAACGTTATCAATCACATGCAAGAAGCTAACCGGACACCACTGTGGAATAATAGAAAACAGATTGCACAAGGGTCAAAAGTAGACTTGACCCCTTATTTTTTCTGCATTCAATGTTATCTTCGCTCACCAAAGCCTCCATATGTGAGTAAGCAGTGAACGAGTCGCCTGACTCACTACTGCTTTAGACATTCGTTTTTCAATTTTTGATAACGCGGTCAACAATAAGTAGCCTATTTTCCTTGTCAAGTAGCCGCAATGCCACTTTTTGCCTTTCATCTTGAATAAAAAAACAATATAGTATGCAAGATTATTTCCAATTTTCACCCAACGGAGAAGGAACAGAATGGAATTTGAACCCAAATGGATTGCCTGGGAGATAACCAGGCGTTGTAACTTAAAATGTGTCCACTGCCGCTCGTCATCCGAGCTTGCCATCGAAGGACATCCTGATTTTTCTTTTGATGAAGCTAAACGTGTCATTGATGACATTGCCTCCTATGCATCTCCGGTAATCGTTCTCTCAGGTGGAGAGCCACTGCTTCGCGAGGATGTTTTTGATATCGCCAGGTATGGTGGATCAAAGGGATTGCGGATGTGCCTTGCCACCAATGGTACTTTGGTAACAGAAGATATTTGCAAGAAGATTAAAGATGCTGAGATCAAGATGGTATCGCTTAGTCTTGATGGTGCAAAAGCTGAAACCCACGATGATTTCCGTAATCAGAAAGGTGCCTTTGACGGGACTATGAATGCCATTAAACTCTTCAATGAGTATGGTATTCCTTTTCTGATCAACTCCTCTTTTACTATTCGAAATCGTGATGAGATTCCTGAAATTTATAAGCTGGTAAAAGGACTCGGAGCTACGGCCTGGTATATGTTTATGATCGTACCCACAGGCCGTGGAGAAGATATCATGGAAGAGCTCATTCCAATTGATCTCTACGATGAAATCCTGGAATGGCATTACGAAATTGAAAAGAATGATGACGAGCTTCTTACTCGCCCCACATGCGCACCACACTATTACCGAATCGTGCGTCAAAAGGCCAAGGAAGAAGGTAGTTCATTTAAACGCCGTAATCTGAAGTTTTCCACTGGTGGCTCTAAAGGATGTCTTGCAGGCCAGCTCATCTGTTTGATTGATGTTGATCTTGATGTGCTCCCCTGCAGTTATTTTCCAAAATCTGCCGGTAATCTATACAAACAATCATTTAAAGAAATCTGGGAAGAGTCCAAACTCTTTGCTGAGATGCGTGATTTTAAAGGATATAAGGACAATTGCGGATCATGCGAGTATGTGAATGTCTGTGGTGGTTGCAGGGCTCGTGCCTATGCCATGACTGGCGACTATCTGGCGCAGGAGCCATTTTGTAATTACATCCCCAGAAGTATCCGGGAAAAAGAGAAAAACTAACCGTCGAACATCAACCGTCCAACTTCCAATACTAAATATAATAATATGAACGATACATTTCTGAGAGCTTGTCGAGGCGAAAAAACTGATTACACCCCAATCTGGATCATGCGCCAAGCAGGTCGTTACCTTCCTGAATACCAGAAGGTACGGGGCAATGTCACATTTCTTGAGTTATGCAAAACACCGGAGCTTTGCGTTGAAGTTACTCTGCAACCAATTGATATCTTAAATGTTGATGCAGCCATCCTCTTCTCGGATATCCTTATTCCGCTGGAGGCCATGGGAACACCTCTGGAATTTCATGAAGGACGCGGCCCGGTATTCCCGGAACCAATTAGAAATCAGGCAGATCTTGACAAGCTTATAGTACCTGATCCAGAAGAGCACACAGGATTCGTCATGGATACCATTGCTCTCCTGCGCAAAGAACTGAATGTGCCACTCATAGGATTCTCCGGAGCACCTTTCACTTGTGCCACTTATCTTATCGAAGGTGGATCTTCCAAGGTTTTCTGGGAAACAAAAAAGATGATGTACACCAACCCGGAACTCTTTCACAATATGATGAAAAAGATCACCGATACAACCACTCTTTATCTGAAAGCTCAGGCAAAAGCCGGTGCCCAGGCTTTACAGATCTTTGATTCATGGGCTGGAGTTCTTGCCCCTTGTGACCTTAAGACCTTCGCCCTGCCCTACGTGCAGGAAATAATCCGTGATCTTCAGGATACCGGGCTTCCCATCATCTATTTTGCCAACAACGGGGCAACCCTTCTTGAAATGTCTGAATCTTCAGGAGCTAACGTACTCGGCCTTGATTGGCGTATTAATATAGGGGACGCAATAAAACGTATCGGGAACACTGCAGTGCAAGGAAACCTTGATCCATTCTCTCTGCTGCTGCCAAAAGATGAACTCAAAAAACGTATCGGACGTGTTCTTGATGATGCAAAAGATGCCCAAGGTCATATCTTTAATCTTGGACACGGCATCCACCAGTTCACACCACCAGATCAGGCAAAAGCTGCAGTGGAATTTGTCCATGAATTGAGCCAGAAATAAAAACACCAGGCAGTGACAATCCCTACAATCCAACAGTGCCATTCTCTCATGGAGGAGTATGCCATGCTTGATAACATCCGGGCCCATTCTCTGATGGTTGCCCGGGTGGCTCAACTCCTTCTTCAGGG
>DAOVZA010000330.1 GCA_030635405.1 Desulfocapsa sp. | reverse complement strand
TTCTTCGCTTTGCAGTTGAATTTCTCCACCTATGAGTTTGGCCATCTCTCTGGAAATGGAGAGACCAAGACCGGTCCCGCCGTATTTCCTGCTTGTCGTTCCATCTGCCTGTTGGAAAGCCTCAAATATCAATTTCTGCTTATCTTTTGGAATGCCTACACCTGTATCTGAAACTGAGATTGAAATAGTTTTTTGGGAATTCAACCCGCTTTTTGAAAGATCGACATTGTGATTCGCTCGGCATATGCTCAAAGCAACTTCCCCTTGAGAAGAAAATTTAAAGGCATTCGAAAGAAAGTTTTTTACAATTTGATCAATTCTTGATCGGTCTGAACGAATATGTTCAGGTAAATTGTCGGCAAGATCAATACTGAAGTTCAATCCTTTTTCTTGAGCAATGGGCTGAAAACTACGCTTAATGGCCGTTGCAAAGCTTTGAAGATCCATGTCCTCTATATGAAGATCCATCCTTCCAGCTTCTACCTTGGTAAGATCCAATACTTCATTGATGAGGTTAAGCAGCTCCGACCCGGAAGAATAAATGGTATGGGAAAATTCAACTTGCTTTTCTGAAAGATTGCCATCCTTGTTATCAGAGAGAAGTTTTGACAGAAGGAGGATGCTGTTTAGAGGCGTCCTAAGTTCATGTGACATATTAGCAAGAAATTCTGATTTGTATTTGCTGCTTATTTCAAGCTCCCCTGCCTTTTCTTCAATGAGTTTTCTGGCATTTTCCAGTTCAAGGTTCTTTTGCTGGACCTCTTCTTTTTGTTCCTCAAGGAGTTTGGTCTGCTCTTCCAGCTCTTCATTTGTCTGTTGGAGTTCCTCCTGCTGGAGTTGGAGACTTGCTTCTGAAGCTTTTAGGGCTTTGCTTTGTTCCTCGAGTTCCTCGTTAGATGTACGCAATTCTTCTTGCTGAACCTGAAGTTGTTCCGCAAGCTCCTGAGTTTCATGCAACAAGGTGGATGTTTGCAAGCGTGACTGAGCCGAGTTTATGGCAATCGATACACTCTCAGCAGCCTGATTCAAAAAGGTCAGGTCATGATCAGAAAACTCATGGAACGCTCCAAGTTCCACGACCCCTTTCACAGTATCTTCAAAAAGGAGAGGGATGACTATAATGCTTGCAGGGCTAGCCTCTCCAAGACCAGACTGAATCCTGATATAATCCTCAGGAACCTGTGTGATCAAAATTGGTTCTCTTTCCAGGGCTGCCTGACCAATGAGACCTTCACCGAAGCTAAACTTGTTAGAAAGGTTCTTTCGTTTTTGATAAGCGTAACTTGCAGTGAGACTTAGGAGTTCATTATCATCTATTAAATAAAAACCCCCTATTTCGGCATTAAGATAATTGCAAAGATAGGTAATTATTTTCTGGGCAAGGGCTGCGATGTCCTGTTCGCCACGCATCCTTTCATTTAATTCCATCTGACCAGTCTTTAGTGAGTTCTGACGCTCGTTTTCTTCTTTCATGCCTCTCAGTGACCTGGTCATTTCAGAGAGGGCATTTCCAAGTTCATCATTCTCTGATTGGGGCTGCATTTCAACAGAATAATCTCCTTTGGCTATTATACCGGCCTGCCTAACGACTGCACGTAGATTCTCAGCCATCTTATTTACAGACTTTCCAAGGATGTCATGTTCACTTTGGACTTTCACCGACTTGCTGAAATCTCCAATAGATATGGACTTGCATACTAAAGTTATTTTCTTCAGCGAACTCACCATATCTTTTAAGCTACTATTAACCTTGCCGATTTCATCGTCTGCTGTTTTTATTTCTTTATACTCCAGCTTTCCAACAGCCACATTTTTTGAAACTTCAGCTATCTCACTAAGTGGCTGCGTGAACCTGCGCACAAAAAAAACGATAAAGAGGATACTAAGCATGGCAAATTTGAAACCGATGGATATCTGTTCCCACATCTTTGAAGTAGCTTCAGCCGTGATCAATTCCATTGGTATGATGATTGAGACTGACCATGGGGTGTCGGTTTGGCCGATTATAAGCGGTGTATATACCTCTAGGTTATTGTCATCATGTTTGATGAGTTCCTTGCCCATCTTAATGTTTGGTAATTCCTCATCAAAATTTTCATCGAATTTCCTCATATCCCCACCTACTAAGGATTTTTGCCCGGAGGAGGCCGCAATTGTTCCATTGTTAGATATTATGCGGATTTGCGCTTTACCACCGTAAATGTTATCTTCATCAACCACTTGCTGGAGTTGTTCAAGGGACATATCCACTCCTGCAATCCCGTAAAATTTATCCCCGTAAAGGATAGGTACCACAAGCGATATTATGAAAACATCTTTTCCCTGAACAGGATAAAGATAAGGATCAATCACCGCCTCTTTCATGGTTTTCTTGGGGATAAGATAATAATTGCCTACTCCTTCCGTTTCATATCCAACCAAAGGTTCCAAAACGGTTCCGCCATCAACACCCTTCGTCCAGTAAGGAATAAAGCGGCCGGTTTTATCATGACCCTTGGCCTCAGTATATGCAGTGTCCATTTGATCGAAGGCCTCTGGCTCCCAGAGTGTATATGTAGCAAGGAAAGATTTGTTTGATGTGAGAACAGTCTGGAGAATTACATTGGCTGGATCACGCCCGATATCCAGCGGGGAATCAGGATTTTTCACAGCAGAAAAGGCTTGGGCCAATGTCCTGGCCGAATTCAGTGCAACTTCAATCTCTGCTTTTATGTTGCCTGCATGCTCGTCGGCAACAGCTAATGCTTGTTTAGTGGCGAAATTGATAGCCTGCTTTTTTGCAGAAATAGTATTGTATACAACCAATACCCCGATAATTATGAACGTACAGGCGCCAACCGCAAGCCCAAGCTTTGTTTTGATCGATTTTATACCCATAGCATTAAGCCCCCTATTTAATGTCGCGAATCCCCATAACCAATACCCCTATTGTCTCTTTATGATCCTTTACAGGTACAGATACCTGAACAGACACACTTTGGGTACTATCGTCAACCTGGACTGGACCGATAAAAACTTTTCCATTGTCGCCGTTGAATGCTGCGGTGAATTTTTTATCATCACCCTGCCAGTAGTCAGAAGTTTTGGGATACTCGCCGACAATTGCCCCTTTATTGTCGCACAGAAAGGTTTCTGTATAGAGCATCTTGTTTGATATCACTTTTTTCCTTAGAAATTTTCCAGCTATGTTTTCCTGAAGACTTTTTGAAAATTCTTCATAATCTTCCATCCCCACTATAAAATTGCTCGAGTAGTTCCCGAACTGCCTTTAAAAGCTCTTCCCTTTTTACTGGCTTGGCAAATGTGTATTGCGCTCCAAAACTTTTTGCCATACTCAAATATTGCCCTGGATCGAGTCGCCCACCTCCAGATATGGCGATAATCTTGA
>DAOVZA010000335.1 GCA_030635405.1 Desulfocapsa sp. | reverse complement strand
TTCTGCATGTGGTGGAAGCGATTTTGAAAAGGAAGAAGATATTCTTGATGTCTGGTTTGATTCAGGCAGCTCCCATGCCGCAGTTGTTGAAGCGCGTGATGAATTACGCTCACCTGCCGATCTGTATCTTGAAGGAAGCGATCAGCATCGTGGCTGGTTCCAGAGTTCTTTACTGACCTCCGTTGGAACCCGTGGATGTGCACCATATAAAGGTGTCTTAACCCATGGCTATGTTGTTGATGGTAAGGGTAAAAAGATGTCTAAGTCCATCGGGAACGTTGTTGCACCAAGTGAAGTTATTCAAAAATTTGGTGCAGAAATCCTTCGTCTCTGGGTAGCAAGTGAAGATTATCGCGATGACGTGAAGGTTTCCGATGAGATCCTTAAACAAGTTGCTGATAGTTACCGAAAAATTCGTAACACCATCCGGTATATGCTTGGAAACGTAACTGACTTTGATCCATCCGTTGATGCTGTTCCATTCGATAAGATGGATGAGATGGACCGCTGGGCACTAGGGCGTTTTGAAGAGCTTCGTGCAAAGGTAACAAAGGCCTATGATGACTATGAGTTTCATCCCATTCATCAGGCGCTGAATTATTTTTGTGGAACCACCATGAGTTCCTTTTATCTCGACATATTAAAGGATAGACTCTACTGCTCAGGAACCAACTCTGAATCACGTCGTTCGGCTCAAACAGTGTTGTATGAGATTTTAGGTGGATTGCTGCAATTGATGAGTCCTGTGCTTACCTTTACCACAGCTGAAGCCTGGGAGCATTTTAAGGTTCTTGATGATAAATCACCCCTCAAAGAAAGTATCTTTTTCACAGAGTTTCCTGAGGCTCAGCCTGAGAGACGTGATGCTGCACTTGAAGAACGTTGGACGAAGCTTGTTCAGGTACGTTCTGCAATTACCAAGTCTCTTGAAGCTGCTCGTCGTGAAAAGCTTATTGGGCATCCTCTTGAAGCAGAAGTTCTGATCGAGGTAACGGGTGAGTGGGCAACGTTCATTGAAAGTGAGTGGGATCAGGTAAAAGATGTTTGTATTATTTCTGTCCTTACCCGCTGTGAAGATAAGAGTAGTGTCAGTGATCTTGAGTTTCTTGTTAGCGAAGAGATTCCAGAGCTTGCCGTTGCTGTTCGTCCTGCAATCGGTGAGAAATGTGAGCGTTGCTGGATACGCGATACATTTGTTGGCAGTAACAGTGATCACCCACAGCTTTGTGAGCGTTGTTTGAATGTTGTACTTGCTATGGATATAGAGGAGTAGCAGGAATTGTACTTTTCAGTATTTCTGGTGTTGGTGGTGATCGTGCTCGATCAGCTGACAAAAATCTGGGTGGTTAACAACTTTCGTCTTTACGAAACGCTTGAAATCATACCCGGTTTTTTCAGCTTCACTTATCTTACCAATAAAGGTGCAGCCTTTGGCTTTTTAGCGAGTGTAGATAGTGCTTGGCGTCACTACTTCTTTCTTATCCTTGCAAGTGTGGCACTCGTTTTAATTGTTATCACCTGGTTTCGCATACGAAAAGATCATCGATTTTATGGCCCTGCTCTTGCTCTTATTGCAGGTGGCGCCATCGGTAATGTGATTGATCGTCTTCGTCTGGGAGCCGTGGTTGATTTTTTTGATTTTTATGTGGCAGGTCGTCATTGGCCCGCATTTAATATTGCCGATTCCGCAATAACAGTTGGAGTGGCTCTTTTTCTACTGGCCAATTTCATGGAAGAGCGGCAGAAGAAACAAATACAGCAATAGGATTAAACGATTACAATGAAGATAGCGGTACTCTTTCCCGGTCAGGGATCACAGTTTTTAGGAATGGGGCGTGAATTTATTGATTCAGATAGCGATTGTGCAGCTATCATGGAGATGGCAGCTTCTGTCTGTGACTTTCCGCTTGAGAAGCTTTCGCAGGATGGACCGATGGAAGAACTTACCCGTGCCATCCATCTGCAACCAGCCATTACTGTAACCAATCTTATTTGTTATCAGGGGCTAAAAAAGGCCTGGGGTGATAAACTTTCAGCTGCCTGTTTTGCAGGACATAGTCTTGGTGAATATTCAGCTCTTTGTGCTGCTGGTGTGCTTTCTGTTGAAGATACGGTTCGCCTTGTGATTAAACGTGGTGCTTTGATGGAGCGTGAAGGGAAATCGAATCCGGGTGGTATGCGGGCGGTTCTTGGTAAGACCATTGATGAGGTTGAGGCCATTATTGCTGATTGCAGTGATGCTGGTATCGTTACTGCTGCAAATCATAATACTGAGCAACAGATTGTTATATCTGGATCTGTCCCTTGGCTTGACGCCGTTGAGAAAGTTGCCTCAGAAGATGGTGCAAGGGTTATTCCGCTCGCGGTAAGTGTTGCCAACCACAGCCCATTAGTGGCTAATGCTGTTCCTGATTTTGCAGAATTTATGGATACAGTTGAATTTAATACTCCAGCAACACCAGTATTTTTTAATGTTTCAGCGGGAGTTGAGCAGGATACCGAAAAGATAAAAGAAATGATGGCAAGTCAGATTGCATCACGGGTTCGCTGGTTTGAAATTATCAACACCATGATAAGTGAAGGCGTGGATACATTTATTGAAGTTGGTCCTAAGACAGTTCTTAAGGGAATGATGCGTAAAATTGCTCCCAAAGGATATGAGTATCAGGCGTTACAGTTTGATACGCCAGAAGGACTGGTAAAATGTATGGACAAACTTGCTTAAACTTCTTTTGTCCTGATCTGATGGAAAATGATAGAAAACTGCATAAAAATCATAAAAGAAGGTGGAAATCTTGATTTTGATCAGGCCATGGAGCTTGCTCAAAAGGCCAGCCTGACCAAATTATGTAGTGCGGCGGCAAACCTTTGTCGTGATATGCATGGGAAACGTTTCGATCTTTGCTCCATAATCAATGCCCGTTCGGGTAAGTGCTCCGAAGATTGTCGTTATTGTGCCCAGTCTGTCCACCATAATACAGAAATTGAAAGCTATGAGCAGATTGACTCTGTAACTGCTGTAAAACAGGCTGTGGAAAATGATGGCCATGGAGTTAAACGATTATCTCTTGTAACCGCTGGACGAAGTTTGAGCAAGTCTCAGGTGGATGTCATGGGTGGCTTATATGCCGCAATGACAGAAAAGACTGGTCTTCAGTTCTGTGCCTCCATGGGATTTCTTACTGATGAAACTGCAAGACTGTTAGTATCCTATGGCGTGCGTCGTTATCACTGTAACCTTGAAACCTGTAGGCAGTTTTTTCCTTCCATTTGCACCACCCATACCTGGGAAGAAAAAGTAGAAACGCTTAAAATTGCAAGAGCGGCAGGGATGGATCTTTGTTCTGGCGG
>DAOVZA010000387.1 GCA_030635405.1 Desulfocapsa sp. | reverse complement strand
GGAGGCACTAAAACCATGCTTGTGGAACGAGGTGCAAGCTTTGGCTACAACAATCTGGTTGTTGATATGCGCTCCCTTCCTGTTATGCGTGGATTTGGCTGCCCTGTACTCTTTGATGCCACTCATTCAGTTCAGCTTCCTGGTGGTGCCGGTGGATCATCTAGCGGTATGCGGGAATTTATCGCACCGCTCTCACGTGCCGCAATGGCTGCTGGAATTGACGGTCTCTTTATGGAGGTGCATCCTGATCCTGACAAAGCACTTTGTGATGGCCCTAACTCCATAGCACTTGATGATATTGAACAACTCCTGACTCAATTGCTTCGTGTTCGTGAAGCTGTCTCTGATCTTTAACCAACACTATCATGGATTCCAACGCTTGCACCCCATCCGGCCCCGGGGCTTATCCCTCTGACTGTGAAGTTCGTGAAGGCTACCGTAAAATTGCACGAGAGAAAGCAATGCTTACCAATCGTAGTGAAAACTGGCTGCAAGTACTTCCCAAGGCAAAGGATATTAAGCTCCTGCTGCTTGATGTGGACGGCGTTCTCACCGATGGCAATCTTATCTATTCACATGAAGGAAAGGAATCTAAATCCTTTAATACCCAAGACGGATTCGGACTGCGAATGCTTCAAGATAGTGGTGTTGACGTAGGAATTATCACAGCAAGAAGCTCGGAAGCACTGGAACGCCGCGCACAGGATCTTAAAATTTCACACATCTACCAAGGGGCTGCAAACAAACTTGAAGCCTACAAAGAAATCGTCAAGGCAACTGGCATGAAACCCTTCCAGATTGCTTATATGGGTGATGACTGGCTCGACATTGTACTTCTGAAACGTGTGGGACTTGCCGTTGCCCCTGCCAATGCTGTGACCGAAGTAAAAGAGATGGTTCACTACACCACCAGTCAATCAGGCGGGCATGGCGCAGTACGTGAACTCTGTGACCTGATCCTTGAAGGCATGGGTAAACACAAAGAGATCCTTCAAGAGTACACAAACAGATGATAACCCGTAGAAATCTACTCTGGCTTATCCCTCTTCTTCTTTTTATCACCTTCCCTCTCTGGCGCCCTGCTATTGCCACGTTTCTCACTCCCCGTGGTGGCTATGATGAATCCCTTGCCATGCGTAAGCTTGATGTTCACAATTTCACTATGGATAAAGTTCATATTATTCAAAGTGAATTTGGTAAAACGACTTTGGAAATCGTTGCAGATCGTGCCTATACGGGTAAAACGGAAGATGAGTTTGAAATGGAAGAAGTTGATGCCATTGTTACCGCTGCAAATGGCGAACAGACCTTTATCACCTCCCGCAAAGGAATACTTGAAAAAGCGGCTGGAATCCTCACTCTGATTGATGAAGTTGTTGTTATAAAACCTAAGGATAAATCTGAATTATACACAGATTTACTCATCTATGACGACAATACCAAAGTGGCCCATTCTCCTGGAAAAACTCAGATAATTGGTGAAAAGATAGAAGTTCTCGGCAACAACCTTTTTTTCAATACAGAAACAGAAGCGTACGACCTGAGCGGCCGAGTTCTCTGCACACTTCAAAATTTCTCCTCACCTGACAGTACCACTCCTTAAGAAACCAGATACACTCTCAACTTTTCTTGACATGTGCAAATGCACACAGTAGGGTAACACGTAATCACTATTCGTGTTACTAACTAACTTTTGCAATCAAGGACAATGTTATGAAATTTACCTCTCTTTCTTTTTTTACCGCTCTTTTCCTACTCGCAGGTGTCAGTCAGAGCAGTGCTCACTTTGGGATGATCATACCTGAACAATCTACAGTGACACCTGAAAACAGAAGTATCCATCTTGACCTCTCCTTCTCCCATCCCTTTGAAGGTACGGGTATGGATCTTATCAAACCAACCCAATTTTATGTGGTGAAAGATGATATAAAAACTGATCTGCTGGGTAGTCTTCAAGAAAGCAAGACAATGGATCATTTGAGCTGGCAGACAGATTTCAAGGTTACACGACCAGGTGTATATCAATTTGTTATGGAACCAATCCCCTATTGGGAGCCCACTGAAGACCTCTCAATTATTCATTACACAAAGGTTATTGTTCCAGCATTTGGCTCAGATGAAGGTTGGGATCAGCCTGTTGGACTGCCCACTGAAATAGTGCCACTGCTCCGTCCCTTTGGAAATTATGCAGGTAATAGTTTCACAGGCCAGGTGCTTATGAATGGAAAAGCTGTTCCAAACGCTGAGGTTGAAGTGGAGTTTTATAATGAAAAAGGAGAGTATGAAGCAGTCAGCGATCTTCATGTCACTCAGGTGATAAAGGCGGATGGCGAAGGAATCTTCTCATTTACCTGCCCGCTTGCTGGATGGTGGGGTTTTGCAGCATTAAACAGTGCTGATTACACTTTGAAGAACCCTGAAGGGGAAGAGAAAGAAGTGGAGCTTGGTGCCGTGCTCTGGACCTATATGGATTCCTATACATTCAGTGCAAAAATGTAGGTGTTCAAACAGAGCTTACATTATTGGCGATTAGGTGCCATTAACGGTTTTGGTGCAGGAATGAAAGAATTTTACATCTAATATATTCAGCTTTTTCTGGGGATAATCAAGACACCATTCTTTGTAATGTTGCTGATTCAGCCTGAAATATCCCCTTAAAAGTTACTGGTACAGCTTTCCCATCAAATAGGCGGCGCGATGGTCACAACTATTCGCATATCACTTATGGCCCGAACTCCATGAGGTTCTGAGATATCAGATATCAACATACTCCCAGTCTTTGCCGGAAGGACCACATTATCATCAGCCAGAAACTCTCCCTCACCTTCAATGACTAGGATACTCAACTGCCCATCAAGTTCAT
>DAOVZA010000078.1 GCA_030635405.1 Desulfocapsa sp. | reverse complement strand
TGGTGTTTTTTGGCTTGTATCTTGTCAATATTCTTCTTTTCACGGCTCACCGCTTCAGCCAAAATTAAATAATCACTTTTCTTACGTATTTCTATTAATTTTTCTCCGCTTAATATATCTTCAGGTAATGTCTCAAGCATTAATAAAGCATCTTGGAATCGTTCTTCAGCTGCCATTGCATCAACTTCAACAATGAAAGATGCAAGCCACTGGTCAGCCCGAGTCATTGTAGAACTTTTTATAATATCAACATTAGAGGCCACAGCTGAGTACGGATATTCCGCGAGAAACTCATCGGCCTGCCAAACAAGCTTATACCCATCACGCTGAGCACTATAACCAAGGTAATTTCTAAGAAGAGCTGAATATCCCTGTAACTCCGGACTATTCGCCTCACTTCTCTCTAAAATGGAAAGCTGGAGTGTCGCCCAATCTTCGATCTTAGCAAGATCACTATAGTCATTTGAGATTTCACGATACTGCTCTTCAGCCTTATCGTACTCTCCAGATGCTGTATAGAGATCAGCAAGGATTTTACGCAGAGAAAGAATATCAGTCCGCTGATCATTTGAAGATGTCATCAAATCGATAACTTCCTGGTATATTTTAGCTGCTTCATTTTCCTGATGAAGTGACATCAAAGCATTACCATAGGAAATTCTGGTGTTTATATGTACTCTGTCAAGCTGATACGTAGGAATCTGCTGCCATACCTGAACAACTTCTTCAAATTCACTGCTTCCTGCATAACGTTCAATCAGTGTCTCAATTTGTGGCAGATCAGCCTGCTCTCCTCGCTCTTCCCAACCTTCTCCCTTATCATCACCACTTTTGAGAAGTCTTCCACAACTCGATTCGAGAAATAAGATATCTCTCTTTTCCAACTTCATCACTTCGTCACTGGTAATCTGATTCTCTGAATCAAAAGAATCATTTCGTAACAGAGATTCATGGATACGATTATATCCATTTAAAACCTTTTGCAGGTCTCTGAAACAACGTACCATTTCCTCAGACGCCTGCTCATCAAGATCCATTACGATCGCTTGATCATCTAACTCTTTCCAGCGATCAAGTTTTCTACCATATTCAAAAATCCGATCTTTGATATATTGCATTTCCGGTAAAGAACCACCTTTAGTCGTAAACCCAGCCAAGTTCTGTCTAATAGTGTCATTTGCTACATATTGATCACTATTTACATCAACCGAACCATATTGGCTGATCGCCACAGGCGGAGAAACTTCTGTGGTTTGAAGCCCAGGAGTCTTTACTTCAGTATTTCCAGCTGTAACAATCTTTTTCTTATCATACACACAACCAGATAATAGAAGAGTACAACACAATGCCGCAGTTATTGAGCTATATCGAATGTTCATTTGTCTATCGTAGAGTTGAGGAAAAAACAAAACCTGATAACCGAATTATCGGGCAGCAGTCGCCAGGCAGATTGTTATGTTGTAGCACGTAGATATCAAGAATTCAACACAGTGTTCAGCTGATACTTACAAATCAGTCTCACTAAACGGTTTAGCTGATCCCCAAAATGGAGCATAATATCTTTTCGGCTCAAATTTGCCGCTTTCAAATGTTTCACCAAAGGTCATAATTGAAGGATACATCCGGTTCTTCTCATCAATTTCAACCATTGGCTTTTGTAATTGACCACCATTCTTTTTGTCTACTGCAAGATTAACCTGTCCAAATTCATTATGCATGAGATTCAAGCCATAAAAAGACAGATCAACCAGATCCAACTTCTCTCCATAGGATTTTTCTCGCATTATGGAATTTACAATATTCGTCCAGGTTGGAAGAGCTCCGCCGGATCCTGTAATACGTGTACTTTTACGTCTCATGGATTTATTGTTATCAAAGCCGACATACACACCAACAGAATAACCATCATCGAGTACCATTCCTGTTCCTCCCATGGAGACGCCAGGTAGATCTCCAAAGACCGAAGCATTTGTATAATTATTTGCTGTCCCTGTTTTCCCTAATAGAGGTATGAACAGATCCATCGCATCCTGTTCTTCCTGTACATTATTTATATCAGGCGGTAAATGTGCATTTTTATGCGCATACCTTCCAGTTCCAAACTTAACTGTATTTTCCATGATATTACCAAGGGCTAAACGATGCTCTGGGACCAACAGTTCTTTTTTCTTCAGCTCAGCACGATAAACCACTTCACCATCAGCCGTTTCAATACGATCAAGAACAGTCAATAAATCTCTGCTTATTCCTGAGTTTGCTTCTGACAAGAAAACATCTCCGGTAACCAAAGATTCGTACATTCGAACCATTTCCAACAATGAAACGACATTAGACCCAAGCGGATAGGAGAGGACAGGCTCTAGTTGACTGCTTACCCCCATTTCCTTCCCATATTCAATTAAATATTTAAGCCCAACCAGAACTCGAAAGTCATGTACGTCAGAAAGCACCTCAAGACTATATGGAGACAAGGCAGAAAGTCTTTGATAATCCAATTCTACCTGCTTTTGTACAATTGCAAGTGCTCTGGAAGTAATCGTGCTATCAAGCTGTACAGTGTTCCAGAACTTTTCCTGACTTTCAAAATCATTATTGGCAAAATAAGTTTTTAAGCGATCAATATCAACCACTGCCTGATCCATCGTCAACGAGTCTCTCTCCACAAAAACATATCGTTGTAAAACTCTGTCAAAACAAAGAACTGCAGGTTGAATGATAGCAGATGGACTAAAAATTTCAGTTGTCTCACTAAGCGTCAAATATTTTCTAAATTCCTGAAGCTGCTGTTGACGCAACACCAAAGAAAGGTAGTTTTTCTTCAGAAGTTTTTTACGAAGACGTAACTCTTTTTTACGGCTCTCCTTAGTATTTTCGTCAAAGAGTTTTATATCGATTGCAGCCTTGTATTCATCAAAGTTCAAGCCATAATGCAAATTTCTTAAAACTTCGTACTCTTCCACAAGGTTCTCAAAGATGAAATCAGTTTCAAGATTTCTTACTGCTTTTGAAAAAGCAGCCTTTTGAAGTGCAGATCGATTCAATGATATTCCGTTTTTATCTCTTATCCGTGTTCGGTAGAGAGTATATGGTTCCTCTTTTCCTTTACGAAAACGCGGCGCAAGACCAACCTTTTCTGCCACTTCTTTAAATTCATCATTCGATAGCCGATCACAGAGATGGTAAAGCAGCCATACCGATGCAAGGTTTTCAGATCTTACTCCAGCCCAACTCATTGAAACCTTCTCACTTGTACTTTTATGATCGGGCCTTGGAAAATAGGATTGTCCTTGAAATACAAAAATATCACGGCTGTTATTTAAGAGATCAGCAGAGTTCCAGCCAAGTTGTAGAGCAGCTGCAAAGACATATGGTTTAAAGGCTGATCCCATAGTTCTTTTGGCAGAAATAGCTCTGTTGAAAAACCTATTCTCAACACCTCCTGCCATTGCTTTTATCATGCCATGTTGAAGAACAAGAGCGCCCCCCTGTATCAGAGGAAAGCGTTCAAGATCAAGGATAACAGTACCCTCTTCATTAATGTTTTTGACACTTACCCACACTCGATCACCACTCTTTATTTGTTTTGTGAGAAGTGGCAGATCATTATTCGTAGATTCAGTCCATTTATTTTTTTTCCATTTGACCAGAGCTTTAAGTGTTTGTTCCAGACCATCTCTTTGAATAATGCCCAAGCCAAGGTCACCCCCAAAATCAACAGTGGCTTTAAAAGCCTTGGGTGAATCAATATTTTGTTGAATATCAGTAATACTTCCAAACAGAAACGCTCCTACTTTAACTTCTCGGTCGCCACGATACTTTGTATTAGTGATTTCTTGTTGAACCTCATCATGTTCATAGCCTCTCAGCCTCACATCCAGTCGTGACAGTTCATGGCGAAGTGCATAAAGCGTACTTTCCTGTACCCCCTTATCCACACTTGTGACAACACGGAGTCCAGCAGTTGCAAGGTTAGAGATACCATGATCCTCAAGGGCCTTCTGGACTACGTCTGTGGCAACGGCATCCTTCACCATTTCCATTACATAATCAAGCGCATAACCGACCTGTCCTTCGGTGAATACAATATCTGTAGCAATTGCCTCTTCGTACTCCTTGTTGCCAAGCACTCCAAGCAGTTTCATCTGCTTCAGTACGTACGCCATTCGTATCTTGACTCGTTTACGGACTCCGGCTTTTGCCTCTTCAGACTTTCGGTTAAAGGGATTATAATAATTGGGCCGTTTAACACTTCCTGCAATGAAAACACTTTCAAGAAGAGTTAGGTCTTCTACATTTTTATCAAAATAATACCTGGCAGCAACCCCAAGCCCATGCCCATTGCCACGAACATAAAACTGATTGCTGTAGAATTCAAAAATCTTTTCTTTGGAGTAATGATGCTCAAGACGAAGAGCATGGAGAAGCTCTTTCAGCTTTGCCTCGTAGGATCTGCCTGAACGTTTAAAAAGGTTTTTGGCAGTCTGTTGAGTAAGGGTACTTCCACCTTGAACAACTCTTCCAGCCTGATAATTTTTGATCGCAGCTCTTGTTATCGAGACGGCATCAAAACCATGATGTTCAAAAAAACGGTTATCCTCAGAGGCAACCAGCGCATTAACAAAAGATTTAGGAATCTGTTCCCATGTTACATACTGCCTGTGAGCCTCATCAAAAAAGACTCCAAGTGGAGTGAGTCCGTCACTGTACAGGACGGGACTTTCCTTCCCCAAAATGGCCTGAATATTTTCCAGAGCAATTTCTTTTCCAGGGTGCAGTTCAACAAAATAATAAAGAGTTCCAGCACATGCTAAAAGCAGCAGCAGGAGCAGTGTGGAAAAGAAGTAGAATATTTTTTTTAACATAGGAGTGAAAAGATACAATCAAGCACAACCATTCAGGAAGAATTACCAGTGCTAACACGGTGAAAATGAATGTTTATTGAAGGATGACAACATTAATTTAGTTGCATTTTCTTCCTGCTTCGAGTTTAAATAAAAAAATTTATAAGATTGTACTGTTTTCAGACGTATATCTCAAGTATGCTTTTGGTAAGCTAATCGATTTCTTAGACTAGACAGCTTGCCAGTTACCTTTTTTGATTTTCTTTTTTATAAAAAAATATGCCCAAACTATTGCCATACCAATTCAAGCTTCTCTTTATCACGTTAACAGCCCTGTTGCTCAGTTCCTGTGGCAACCAAAAGACCGTAACTCTTTACCCTCTCCCAAGTGGTGAAATCGCCTCACCAGTGAGTTCCCTTTCTACTGATCCAGAGCTCCTTTTGGTTGAATCAGAACCTGAGCAATGCCTCACAGAAGAGCTTGAAATACTCAGGCAAACAGGGACATGGCAGCCAAACAAAGACCAGCAATATTTGAATCAGCAAAAACAAGAAGTCACATACGACTTCCCCATTGTCATCAATAAACAGGTCGAAGCCTATATTGATATCTTCCAAAATCGTCAAAAGAAAACTTTCAGACGCTGGCTGATACGTTCCGGAAAATATATACCAATGTTCCAAAAAGAACTGCGGGAAGCCGGGCTTCCTGAAGATCTTGCATATCTTGCTATGATTGAAAGTGGTTTTAGCCAGCGAGCCTACTCTCGCGCAAAAGCTGTTGGCCTCTGGCAGTTTATGAAAGCTACAGGAAAAGAATATAATTTACGCATAGACAAATACGTTGATGAACGTCGGCATGCTGAAAAATCCACCAAGGCTGCTGTTGCCTTTCTTTCAGATCTCTATGCATCTTTTGGTGACTGGCACCTTGCAGTAGCCGGATACAACGCAGGTGGTGGCAAAATCAGACGAGGACTGAAGCGCTATAAAGAAGACAACTTCTGGAGTCTTGCTCAACATCGCTATCTGAAGCTTGAAACCAAACGCTATGTCCCTAAATTAATCGCTGCCATCATCATTTCAAAAAATCCTGAGCAGTATGGTTTCACAAATCTCGACTACGAAACCCCTGTGGAGTATGAAACCCTTCGTGTCGGCCCAGGTCTCAGTCTTGACGCTATCGCCTTGATCTCGAATACCAGTAGTAAAAAAATAAAGCAGTTAAATCAGGAATTAAAAACCGGAAAGACTCCTCTGAATAAAAGCTATTACAATGTCCAGATTCCCCCTGGAACTGCTGAAATAGCTAAGGCTAATCTCCCCCGTCTGAACAGTGTTGTGAGTACTGGCTACAAAACACACGTTATTCGCAAAGGAGATAACCTCTCTAAAATATGCAGGCGCTACAACATTAACAAGACCACTCTTCTTAAAATCAACAATCTGAGAAGCAATAAGTTAATTGCCGGAAACCATCTTCGAATTCCGTACAATACTACCCGCTATCGACTTCTTAAAGCTGGTAACAACGGTCACATCGCATCCAATGATCTCATCCTCCATACCATTAAACGTGGAGAAACTATTTCTAAGATAGCATCTTCTTACAACGTCCCAGCCGACTTACTTGTCAGCTGGAATGGGCTAAAGAGTGTACATAAAATAAGGGAAGGACAGCAATTAGCCCTATATATTGAAGGGGCTGGACACTCTGTAACTGTAAATAAAATTCCAAAAAACTCTACCGTTACCAAGAGAATTGTTTCTAACAGTAATTCTTCGATGATTATTCTTGCTGACCAGAAAAAACGTGCCATTAAGAATGTAGCTACTGCCAAAACAAATACATATAGCTGGTACAAGGTTCGCCAGGGTGATTCGCTCTGGACCATAGCCAGAAAATTTAACCTTTCCACCAAGCAATTAAAATCATGGAATAAGTTAAAATCGAACCGTATCCACCCAGGTATTAAACTCAAAATCAGAAACGTTTAAACTTCACTAAAAACTACCACATATTTACGGGCAGATCAGCCTGTTCCCTCCTCTCCATCTTCTCTCTTTCCAAAACATATTACTTCATGTTAAAAGAGTGATCCTGAACGGAGTTAAACAGAATACAAAATTTACATTTCACAAAATATAACAATGGCAAACAAATCATTCCCAGAATATGAATATCCAGCGGATGTCCATGTCATCACTCATGAAGACAAAACAGTTCTTCTTATTGGGACGGCACACATCTCTCAGGAATCCGTTGAACTAGTAGAAGAAGTTATATCACAGGAAAACCCCGATTGTGTATGCATAGAACTTGATGAAAAACGTTTTGCTGCACTCACTCAAAAGAAAAAGTGGCAATCACTCGACCTTAAACAGATCATTAAAGATAAACAATTATCCACCCTGATGATCAACCTGCTCATGGCTTCTTACCAGAAAAAACTTGGTGGTCAGCTTGGAGTAACTCCGGGAGCCGAGTTGTTAAAGGCTGCAAAAACTGCAGAGGACAATGATATCCCCATTGCATTGTGTGATCGTGATGTTCGTATCACTCTTCGTCGAGCCTGGAAATCAACCTCATTCTTCAAAAAAGGCTATCTGTTAACCACACTTTTTGCATCCCTCTTCGATTCAACAGAAATCAGCGAAGAAAAACTTGCTGAAATGAAGCAGAAAGACGTTCTTTCCGAATTAATGAATGAAATGGGAACAACTCTACCTGATGTCAAAAAGGTACTCATTGATGAAAGAGATCTTTTTCTCTCTGAAAAGATTAAAGCCGCTGAAGGAAAACGTCTAGTAGCAGTTGTTGGTGCTGGTCACGTTCAAGGTATCAAAACATTATTCAACGTTGACAAAAGTAACGAACTCGAAGAGATAACCACTATCCCACCGGTTTCAAAGGTCTGGAAAATTCTTGGCTGGTCGATTCC
>DAOVZA010000063.1 GCA_030635405.1 Desulfocapsa sp. | reverse complement strand
GTGCCGTCACTGCCACCAACAAGGACGCAGGTATTTTCTAATCCATCAATTTCTTTTGCTATTGCAAGTGCAAGACTTTGGTTGCGCCCACCTTTACCGTGTGTTTTTGGTAAAGATATTGTGGGTTCTCCTCCGTATATCCATACGCCTTTAGAAGACGATTTCACCTTAACAGCAATATCTTTGGCTGCTGTATAGACATCCTGATACAAATTTTCACGATTTTCGTGAACATCAAAACCTGCATCAGTGGCAGCATTTCCTGCTGAGACACGCGCTATTTTATTTGAACCAACAATTTCAACACAATATTCAGGGATGGATGGCTGCTTTAGTAAGCCGATTCCGGATCCGATTACTCCAATGTCATTGCCTTCTACATCTGATAATCCAAGCGTAACAATAGATTTCCCTCTAAAATAAGAGAGAAGTTTACCACCCTTTATCTGAGAATATTTTTTTCGTTCTTTATTAATTTCAGCAATAGTCATACCGCTTGCTAACATTTGATCATTCTTAGTAATTATATCATCAAGTGCTAATGAGCTTTCAGGCAATTCTGCTATTGCGGAAGCACCTCCAG
Source organism: Desulfocapsa sp. (assembly GCA_030635405.1). The sequence goes on along the minus strand of DAOVZA010000063.1, from coordinate 7,955 downwards.
ATACCAGGAAAAGAAGCTTCCCGTCTTTTCCGCAACCTTGAACATAGTTTAATAATTTATGACCTGCTTTTACACTGTTTTCATCAGGAGTTGGATGGCCAGCACAGAGTATGTTTCCACCAGTAAGATGTTTGCAATGGTCATACTTAGTAGCTACAAAGTAAGGAATATTACGGCCAAAATGATCTGCTGCTGCGAGATACATTGATTCCGCAGCCTTACCTACTGATAAAATCGATGTTGGTTTTGCAAGATTAGAATGAAAAAGAAACTTTTGAGTGCAATGAAAACCATTAACACTCTTTATGCCAGCCCACCAAATTGATTTTACGATTTCTATTGCTTCAGAATGTTTCATTTTATTTAAAATTGATTATTTAAAAGTCACAATTTTTTGCAAAAAAAAAGCCCTCTTAAAAAAAGAGGGCCACAACATTAAAATCATTTATGCATAGTACTTTATACTAAAAAGGTACATCTTCACCTGTGCCAGAACCGCCACCAAAACTGCTGTCTGAAGGTGCATCAGGAAGAGGTGGTTCACCAAAGCCTGTGCTTCCACCACCACCCTCACCTCTTGAATCAAGCATTTTCATCTCACGTGCAACAATTTCAGTGGTATATTTATCATTACCATTTTGATCCTGCCATTTGCGAGTTTGAATTTTACCTTCGATATAAACCTTTGAACCTTTATGGAGATATTCACCACAAATCTCAGCGAGCCTACGCCAAACAACAACACGATGCCATTCTGTGGAATCTTGTTTTTGCCCGCTTTTATCCGTCCATCGCTCAGTTGTGGCGATATTAAAAGTAGCAACAGGAGTACCTTCCTGGGTGTAACGAATCTCTGGATCAGCACCAAGATTTCCTATGAGCATTGCTTTGTTAAGCATATTTCCTCCGATATTTGTATGTGAGTTGTTGTATTTTTGAATATAAAATAGAGGTGTTTGAAAACAAAAAACATTCCCAAACATTCAACAAGGGTATTACCACATGCCCCTTCCATATGGCTATAAAAATATTAACTTGATCCGTTCACTGTACGATCTAGCATGAGTGGTATTCCTCCCCTTTCTTCAGGAGTAAAACCCATGACATCTTTCCATATCTCGTCACTTTCCATGCAAAAGTAGATACATGTCTCTGGCGATGCGTATTTCTTTAAAAGCGAATAAATATGATTATATAAGGTTACCCTTCTGGGTCGAAAATATCGTTTTTTATTATCAAGGCCTTCGATAAATTCCTGATAGAAAATACGTGATTGTGGAAACCTGTTCGTTCCAATGGTTTTCAAAGATGGAAGGTATCGAAGAGCACCAAGCGAAATCCATACTATTTTATCGGCCGGTACAACCTGATAAAGGCGAGTGATTGTCTCCCTGTACCCTTCTTCCCAGCCTGGATGATCAATTATCGGATCAAAATGAAAGGCAAGTTTATAACCCCATTTTGCACATTGAGCAGCTGCCGCTAAACGTTCTTCAAGGGTCGCTGTCCTGATCTCTTCCTTTTTCATAATCTGAGTACTGTTCAAAGACCAGGCAAGAATAGTTCTTCCATTATGATCAAGATGTTCAAGATTATCAATTACAGCACTTTTAGTCTTTAATTCAAGTACGGCCTGTTTCTGTTTAGCCATAAACTCTACAAGTAACGGACTGAGACAAGTAATTCTGTCCAGTGCCATTGAATCAGTGAATTCTCCGGTTCCTATTCGAAAAAAACGATCGGGCTCTTTTTTAAAAGCATTAGTCATTTCGGCGAGTAAATCATCAGTATTTACAAAAAATGTGAGCCATGGCTTATTCAGATAGGCCTGAAGGATGCAGTAAACGCAATCCATGGGACAGCCCATGCCAATATTTAAAACCTGATAATCACAACATCTGTATTCTCGTGTACCGGGACAGGGCTTAAAAAAATGACCTCGGTTTTTCCCTAACAGAAGATGATGCTTACCCTGAATCAAATTATCAGGGTATTCCCCTTCAATTCCTTCAGGATCTTCACGATCAGGGATAACTGTAAGGGGAAGCTTTGCTCTTTCAAGAATCTGTTGGGTGTATTCGAGGTCCATACACGATTCTTCGACATGAATATCAGTTACATATATTGATGGATCTTTCCAGGAATGTGCTTTTTTCATGACTTCTTTCAATATGATTGTTTTTTAGAGAACAGCAATAACTTCTTCAGGAAGGACAACTGGAGCCACAAGTTGTTGCTCTATGCACCTTGCTGCCCAGAGTGAAACCTTAACATATCGTGTACCTTCTTCGGGGCGATCATGTTTTATACATCCTTTGCCGTAAACATGACATTTTCTTTGCAACTCTTCAAGCGCCCAGACTAATTGTTTACTACTTAAACTATTATTTCGTAACAGATCTACAATGGCACTTATTCGTAACTTATCCATTCCAATTCTATATTGATAAGACACCTGATCATCACGCCCCCCCTCTTTAATTGTCAGTGGGGTATCAATTAACAAAAATGGATAACGACTTGCTGTGCGCAGCCAAAGGTCATAGTCTTCACAACATCGAAGATTTTCGTTAAAGAATCCGATTTTATTAAAGAGGTCTTTTTTGGCCATGACAGTTGACATTCCAACAGCACAAAGCTGCAAACAATGCTTGAAAATGTCGCCATTACCAGGTTGATGAATCTTTTTTTGATTAAGATGGACTCCACGACGAAACCATTTTTCCTTTGTATGGGAAATGAATATATCCGGGTTTTTAATGAGTTCTGAGTGTTGTAATTTTAATTTATTTTTATTCCAGTGATCGTCTGAATCGAGAAAAGCAATATACTCAAATTGTGCATTGCGAATACCGTTATTTCTGGCACTTGCTGGGCCCTGATTCTTCTGAAATAAATAGTTTACAGGAATCCTACATTTCCCCCTAAAACGTTCGATAAATATATTTGTCTCATCAGTTGAGCCATCATCAACAACTATTATTTCATCACATGAAAGTGTTTGCCTAACCACGGAGGTAAGCGCACGCTCAAGAAATTCTTTTCTATTAAAGGTTGGGATAATGACAGAAATTCTTTTCATTTTATTTGCTACATCACCAGTTTTTTTAAAATTAAGAGAAGATTAATATAGTAAAATACTGTATATTTTAATGCTTTTCAATATCACTATCATCCCTTTCCATTCTGAGAATGGTTCCTTCTATTTTATATAATATATGAGCAGTGAAATACTTATAAACTCAACCAGCTACGAAACAAGAATAGCATTGGTTGAAAATGGTCATCTTGCAGAATATCACCTGCAAAGACCAACAGGTAAAGGCCTTGTTGGTAATATCTATCGCGGCAGAGTTGTCAGAGTACTACCTGGTATGCAGGCGGCCTTTGTTGATATCGGACTTGAAAGAACTGGATTCTTGTATGTGGACGATGTGTATACTTCCAACACTGAACTTGATGCCAGGATGATGCACAGACAAAACCCCTGCGGAAAACTCGAATTCACATCATCTTCTCCTGACTTTGATACTAAACGATCGCCTGGGATGAGCATAGAAAACTTGCTCACTGAGGGACAGGAAATCTCGGTCCAAGTTGGAAAAGACCCCATTGGAACAAAAGGTGCAAGGTTAACCTGTCATATTACCTTGCCATGTAGAAACCTCGTCTTTATGCCGCTGACAGATCATATTGGCATATCAAGAAAAATCCTCGATGAAGACATTCGCAACACTCTAAAGGAACGGATAGAATCTTTGCGTCCTGCCGGCACCGGATTTATTGTGCGAACCGTTGCTGAACATGCCACCGTTGAAGAACTAGAAGCTGACATGGAATTTCTCCTTCTACTCTGGGATGAAATTAATGACATATCAGATCGCGTCACTTCAGCACCTGCAATGGTCTATGAAGATCTTGATATTACGTTTCGTTCTGTTAGAGATCTCTTCACCGCAGAAGTCAAACGTCTTATTCTTGATGACTATAAGACATACGAAAAGCTCCTGAAGTTTGTTCAAACATTTGCCCCTAAACTCCAGGATCGAATTTCTCATTACCAGGGAGAATCTCCTCTTTTTGAAGCTCATGGAATTGATGTCGAAATCACTAAGGCGCTGGAAAAGAAGGTCTGGCTGAGATCTGGAGGGTACATCATCATTGAAACAACAGAAGCACTTTCTGTTATTGATGTTAACACTGGACGATTTGTTGGTAAAAATGACCTTGAAGAGACCATCTTCAAAACTAATATTGAAGCTGCAAAAGAAATTGCATACCAAATAAGACTACGTAACATTGGCGGCATTATTATTATTGATTTCATTGACATGGAAGAGGAAGAGCACCGTGAAGAACTCTTTGCTTCATTTAAAGAGGCTGTAAAAAAAGATAAAAGCCGAATCAATATATTAAAACTGTCAGAATTTGGCCTTGTCCAGATGACAAGAAAACGCAGCTGTGAAAACCTGAGCCAAATGATGTGTGAACCATGTCATTATTGTGCAGGTGAAGGTGTGCTCAAATCCAGACGAACTATCTGTTACGAAATTTACCGTAAAATCTCGCGCAGAGCCCGTCGTTATAAAAACAATACAATCACACTCACTGTTCACCCTCGTATTGCTGACATGCTCCTTAAAGAAGAGGAATCGGTGACCAACGAACTTGAGCGGGATACAGGTAAAAGGATTGTCATTATTCCAAGTAAAAAACTTCACATAGAAAAATACGAAATTTCCTGGAATGATTAAATTTTCTGGTCTACTAATAAGCCTACAAGACAAAAAATAATTTTTTCACATCACTATTTATAAGAACATTATTATGAGCCGACTTAGACGAAATAAAAAGAAAAAATCATCATTTTCCTTTTTCCTCATTGTTTTCTTGCTCCTTGCAGGAGCTGGTGGATATGCCTACATAACCTGGTTTGAAGGAGAAAAACCTCTAATAACCGTAAATAATCTGCCACAATACATTGGGAAATCAACTCAACTTTCAGTTACCGTCAGTGACCAGAAAAGTGGGCTTCGTACTCTTCGTGTAGTGCTCATACAGAAGAACAAAGAAAAAGAAATATTAAACAAAGAGTATCAACGACCAGGTAAAAACGTTGCTGGAACGACTGAAGAGAAAATGTCATTTGCCCTTGACATGAAGGCTCTTAAGTTGAAAGAAGGCGATGCCACCTTGAAAATATCGGCCACTGATTACTCTCTGCGCGGTATGATGAAAGGAAACTCCACAGAAGTCAGTCATTCAATCAAAATTGACACAAAACCACCAAAAGTAACAATAATTCACAGTGAGCGTTACATTAAACCCGGTGGTGCTGGAATTGTTGTTTATCGTGCTGAAGACACCACCAAACATGGTGTTATGTTCAACAATACTTACCACCCTGGCTTCCCACTTACCGATGGATCTGACTCCAAATTTATCTCTTATATTGCACTTCAATATTCTGCTAAAGAAATCACTCAATCAATCATAATTGCAGAAGATGCAGCTGGAAATAAAACCACAAAACCCTTTGCACCTGTACTACAAAAGCCAAATCAGAAGAAAGATAAAATTAATGTTAGTGATGGCTTTCTTAATAGAAAAATTCCTGAATTTGAAGAACATTATCCTGAAATGCAGGGTGAACTTGTTCAAAAATATCTCTATTCAAACAGAGATATCAGGCAAATGAATAACAAAAAAATCCATGACCTTTGTATGAATCCCGGTCCGAAAAGATTGTGGGCCGGAAAGTTTCTTCGCATGGCAGGTAGCGGAAGAGCAGGATTTGCAGATCATCGGACATACTATTACAAGGGGGAGGCCATCGACAAGCAGGTTCATCTTGGAATGGACATTGCCTCAACAAAACATGCACCTATCAAAGCATCAGGCGCTGGAACCGTAATTTTTGATGAGTATCTTGGGATTTATGGCAATATGGTTATGCTTGACCATGGGCAGGGTGTATTCAGTCTCTACTCTCACCTGAGTCAGATTAATGTGGCCGTCGGCGACACTCTTGCTAAAGGAGATATTCTAGGTAATTCAGGAACAAGTGGAATGGCCGGTGGTGACCATCTGCATTTTTCAATGCTCGTAAATGGTATTTTTGTGACACCAAAGGAATGGTGGGATCAGCACTGGATTGACGTTACCATCGATGGCCCACTGGTTGATGCAAAGTTTTAATGTTAAACGTACAAAATAACCTTAATTAGCCAGTAAGTGCTTAGCGTACTGGCTGATTAAGAAATACCTTACTGTGTTAACCTTCCATTTCGTAGTCAGGGCCGCCACATAATTTGCAACGCAATTCAGGATCATCCCGATCAAAAATATATTCCCAGTTTTTGGCTTTTATCTCTTCTTCACGTTCACGCCCACAAGTGATACAAACCCAGATATCACCTTCTTCTGTCTCAAACAAGTGCATACAACTCTCCTTCATCAATGTGGCAGACAACCTCTTAAAGTATGATCTTAATTACATCATCTTTAAATTTTCCACAAGCTTTGAACAACCAAAGTGAGTTCTTTCTTGTGACCTTTTTCATTATTCAGTACAATCCGGCACGTTAATCCAATTAAAGACAAAACAGACCACAAAACAAGAGCGAAACTGATACAATGAGTTCTAAAGCTGCTAAATTCCCTCGACTTTTATATAGCTATCTGGCCACAGAAATGCTCGCACCTTTTTTTGCCAGTTTTGTCATTATGAACAGCGTTTTCTTCCTCGTGAAGCTGATTCCTTTTTTAAACGTTGTACTCGAACTTGAAATCAACTTTGTAGATTTCCTCAGGCTTTTTCTTTACCTTTTCCCAAACATGTTTCTATACTCTATTCCCATGTCCGCCATGATGGGAGTTATTATTTCATTCACAAGATTATCCAGTGACGCAGAAATATTAGCATTTAAAGCTAGTGGCATAAGTCTTTATCAAATGATTCCACCAGTGGTTTTGGTATCTGCAGCACTTGCCATCTTTACTGGATATTTTTCAACAGTTCTTATCCCAAAGGCCGATGTTGCCATGAAACAACTCATGTTTCAGGTTGCAAAAGAAAAGATAGATAAAGGAATTAAAGAGCATCAATTCACAGAGGCTCTTGGAGATCTAGTGGTTTATGTTGAAACAATAGATAAAGAAACTGGTGAATGGGGAAATGTCTGGGTTTCTGATATGAGAGGGCAAACCACCCCCATTATTACAATGGCCGAGACAGGCTCAATGGTTGCACAAGTTGATAACATGAAGGTTACCATCAAACTTAATAATGGCAGTCTTCATCGCCCGGATGACAAGCGTTCTCAAATTGTCAGTTTTGAAACCTACATAATCAATATCCCCCTGCAGCCTCCTGTTGTTCTTGATGGTGAAGATGTCACCACCCTTTCCTCCAGTGCGATGACAATGTCTCAACTCCAGCAATCAGCCGATTCATTCGGGCGTGACACTCGTATTGGCCGAAAAAGATTGAGTCGTTACCATAAACGTCTCTCCCTTCCCGTAGGCTGTTTTATCCTGAGCTTACTTGGTATGCCCTTAGGTCTTCAGGCAGGGCCAGGGAAGAAAGCCATTGGTGTACCACTTGGCCTGACATTCTTTATTTTTTACTATATTCTTTTAACAATTTTCAAGAACATTGCAGAAGAAAGCACCATACCAGTAGTCATTGCCATGTGGACTCCTAATTTAATTTTTCTCATTATTACAATGTATTTCATACGTCAGGCCACCCATGAACAACCGATATTTCCTGACCGTTTTAAAAATAAAGTAACTTTATTTTTAGATACTTATGTCTACCCGTACTTTTATGATTTCAAAGGATTCTTCCGAAAAGATGACATAAATATTGAGTCGACTGAGGTTTCAAGCGCTCCTCTACCTCAACAAAAATCACCTTCACCTGGATCTGGAAGTAAATATCTGACCGAAGG
>DAOVZA010000405.1 GCA_030635405.1 Desulfocapsa sp. | reverse complement strand
GCATTGAGTTCCAATGCTGGTACCAAAGTGGCAACCCAAGCCTCTTGTCCAGGATTTTTTAGAGTGGGGGTTGAAGGAGCGTCATTAAACAAATTGACAAAGAAGCCCCCCTGGGTCCATTCACTATCCGCTGCCCCATCATTGGCCCGAACTCTCCAGAAATAATATGTGTTGTCATCAAGATTTGATACATACCATGTTGTATTATCCGTTCCTTCTTGAACTGCACCCGATGTTTGTTTTGATTCAGGGTCAAATGTGTTTACCTTATTGAGTTCAAAGAAATAGGTCAACTCGTCCCCATCCACATCTATCGAATTATTTATAATAATGTCCAGATCCTGAACTTTAACTTCACTGCCGTCCGTGGGAGAGACTATTGTTGGCGCAACAGGTGCATCATTAAAGGTGTTAACGAAAAAAGAACCAGGATCGCATGCTGTTGAGGCACCATGCTCATCGGTGGCAATGCTTCTCCAGAAATACCAGGTATTATCTTGAAGTTCTGTATCAACCACCCATGACGTGGTTCCGCTCCCGCCTTCTGCAATACCTGAAACCGAGACAATCAGTGTGTTCATCGTTTCATCGGCGTAAACCTCATAGCTATAGGAAAGAATGTCTTCATCAACATCCACGCTGTTGGTTACCTCTAGAGTGGGTGTTACCGAATCCACTTCAGCACCATCCTGGGGGCTGCTGATGTAAAACGCACCAGGTGCATCGTTTGCCGTGTTTATAAAGAAGCTGCCGTACGTCCATTGGCTGAAGCCGATGCCATCGGTCGCCCTCACCCGCCAGTAGTACCAACTGTTATCGTTGAGCTGTTGAGAAACATTCCACAATGTCGTCAGGTCTGCCTCAGGAACATTCAACTGGCTCGCCACGAGATCCGTGATTGCCTCATCGGAATAGACCTCAAAATCGTACGTTATAGCATCACCATCAGGATCGGTGCTGTTTTGGATCACAAGCTCAGGCTGCAGAGCGGTTACTTCTGCCTTATCTTTAGGGGAATAGATTTGAGGGATGCTTGGTGCATTGCTCTCAGTAGGATCTGTGCCGTTCAGATATTCATCCAAATCCGATATGCCATCCCCATCGAAATCACCGGTACCATCTCTGTCAAGGTTACCAAAATACAGCATTTCCCAATCATCGGGCATGCCGTCGCTGTCGCTATCTCCACCGGAAGAAGAAATGGTCAGGGTTGCACGCTGGGAATCCGTCAACGCACCATCCGATGCGGTAAAGGTAACATTATAACGCCCTGACTGACCTTCCGCAGGAGTCCAGTCGAAAATACCAACACCATTTCCCTGATCGGCAAATTGGGCTCCAGCCGGCAGTGGGGATGCGGACAGCATGGGAATAGTTCCGTCCGGATCGCTTGCCTCGACGATGAAGGAGAGTTGCTGGCCTTCGGCACTGGATCGATCCGGAATAAATTGAAGCACAGGAGCATCGGGACGGGCGGACGGATCTTCAAAGATAACAGTATAGGAATTTGTGGTATTGATATCAAAAAGATTGATGAAGTGCTGCCAGGTATGATCCTCGTTACGTGTTTTGGAGAGCCAGGCATTTTCCGGTTTGATCCGCTTGCCATCTGATCTCACGACTTCTTTTATGACTTTGTTGCCACTGAACGGATCCGGCAACTGCACATACATAAAGCCGGCAGTTATTGGTGTTGACAGAGTGTAGCACCCTGCCTGAGCAGTGGGTTTAAGATTTGAAAACGATGACTGATCCAGTACATCAGTATCTATACTTTCAGATTCATAGACTCTGTAAACGCCGCCGTCTTTTGCCAGAAAATCCCGGATACCGTCTCTGCCGGGAAGATCAACCAAAACATCCTGTACAAGAAAATGTGTATTTACAGCATCGAGCAGCGATGTCAGCTCACCGCCCAGCTCGTCAGAATGGGAATATTCAGCGCTAAACTCCACGAATTGACCTGACATGGAGCAGGTCATAATCCAGCGGGCAACACCCGAAGTGTTCGGCGCGATGTCTCCAAAATCTGCAAGCAGACTTGGAGTGAAAGCCTGCCCATTGACTTCGCTGCCTTCAATCACAAAACCAATCAAAAGTCCTTGCTCATTTTCAACGATTTCAGGTTGGGCTGAGTCGATTTTCAGGCTTTTTGCCCCGCCAGCTCCGGTATTGTATACGCGCACCCCGAGAGAAAACGGAATAGGCGGTTCGATTGCATCGGTAAAAGCATCGTCGCCATATACATCGGTGGGAAGAAAATAATCGAGTGTTAGTTCAGGCATGGGCTTGACAGAGATGTAATCAGGGGTGACTTCAGTAACGTGTTCTTCGCCACCGATGGTATAAGTGAGTGTTGCGCCCACATAATAAAGGGTTCCCTGTTCCAATCCGTTGGATGCACCGGGAGCCGGAATGATAAGCCAATGGATGTCTGCGGTGGACGCGGGCTGGACAGTTCCGAAGCCATCTACATTGTCTATGTTTTCCATTGAATCAACACGGATGAAAAAGAGGGCGTCAGTATTGTCTGGGTCTGAGCTTGCAAGAACACTGTTCCCATCCTCATCGGAAAAGCGCACGTCCACATCCACATCTCCCAGCGTGATATGAGAAAAACCATTATTGATGCTCATGTGCGCATCAAATGCCTGGCGCT
>DAOVZA010000141.1 GCA_030635405.1 Desulfocapsa sp. | reverse complement strand
GCCGCTGTAGTCGGTACTTCCATTCCAAGAATAAGACAGGCGGCAGCAGTGAGTAAAAGAGCAACCCAGAGTTTTCCTCCGGCCAACCCAAGAATTACCGATGTCACCTTTATTCCCAACCCTGTCATGTTCAAAACGCCAATGACAAGACCAGCACAGATAATGATCGAGGCAATCATTGCAATCTGCCCAGCGGCATTACGACAGGCACTTGCAAATCTTTTAAAGAATCTGCGTAGTGAAAACTCCAGTTCTTCGTTTACAATGAGTAATGCAGCTGCTGAGAAAATTGCAATTGCAGCCGCAAACTGCGGAGTATAATTGCTGAGAAACAGAACTGAAAGCATCAGGCCAAAGGGTATCAGAAAAAAAGGTGCAAGACGAATAACCCTTTCTGTTGATGGAATTTCTTCTGGTTTCATTGCATTCAAACCATAACGTCTGGCAAAAAGATCAACTCCCACCCAGGCTGCCAGAAAAAACAGCATCGCCGGAAGAATGGCCGCTGTCATGATATCAACATAACTGACACGTAATAGTTCCATCATAACAAAAGCGCCAGCCCCCATCAGTGGTGGCATAATCTGTCCGCCACTTGAGGCAACAGCTTCAACGGCAGCAGCAAAACTTGCAGGATAACCAAGGCGCTTCATGGTAGGCAAGGTTATGGCACCAGTTGAGGCTACATTTGCAGAGGCTGATCCAGAGATAGATCCAAAAAACGCAGATGAAAGCACAGAGACCTTAGCAGCGCCCGCCCGATATCTACCAGCAAGCTTTGTGGCAAGAGCCATGAAGGATATTCCACCCTCTCCTGCCCCTATGAATGCTCCTAAAATAACAAAGATGGCTACAACATTAACCGAGACTCCGGTGAGTGGTCCCCACAGTCCGCCTTCAGCAATTATCAAAGTGCCAAGAAAGCTTCCAATGGGCAAACCGGGATGTCCAAATTCACCAGGCAGGTATTGCCCGAAAAGTCCATAGAGCATGGCGATCACGGCAACTGTTGGCAAGGCGAGCTTCACAGCTCTTCTTGCCATCTCAAGCACCACGAGAATAAGGCCAATGCTTATAATATACTGTTGAGTATTCTCAAGATAGCCGTATTGCTCGACCAGAAGATCACGGTTTAGTGCGATATAAGCACAACTATACAAGCCAAACAGACAGAGTAATATTCCAACTATCTTCTTAATTCCCTCATCTTTAGATCCAATAACAAACACCCAGGGCAGAGCAAGGGCAAGATGAATGGGACGACTGATAAGATTGGGGATAAGACCCGTAAAAATAAGATGCAAATGATAGTAAACACATACCACCGCCAGAAGCAGTGTGACCTGTTGCTTAAAAGAAGATAAATTCATAAGAAGAACTCCCGCCCTTTGGATATAAAAAGGGGCAGGAGTATAATTTGAATGACTACTTGATATTGGCAGGAATTGCTATGCCAGCTTCAGCGTAATATTTTGCAGCACCGGGATGCAGAGCTGCACCAAGAGTACCGAGCCCATCAACTGTAACAGCGTCCCACCAAGGGCTGATTTTGCCCATGGTTTTTTTCTGTTCCCAGAAAGATTTGGTTAACTGATAGGCCGTTTCATCGTCCATGGCAGTTGTAGTATAAGCGCCAACTGGAAGAGAAGTAGTGATGATATCTTTATCAACACCTGAATAAGTACCGGCTGGAATCACAAGCTTAGTACGTTTAGTCTCTTTTACCTGCGCTTCTGTTAATCCAATAAGAGTTACCTCAGCACCAGCTGCTGCTTCAATAACATTTGGCGCAGGATACGATCCAGCAGTTGCAAAACCATCAATCTGACCATTTTTCAATGCAGGAACAGCAGCAGAAAGTTCAACATCCACAAGTTTAACCTTTCCTTCAAGACCTAACATATTGATATACTTCGCCGCATCTTTTGCACCAAAGCTTCCCTTTCCGATGAGGAGTTTCTTTCCTTCAAGATCACTGAACTGATTAATACCTGCATCCTTACGAGCAACAAAATGCATGGTGAGCGATGGGATAACAAAGAGAGAGCGGATATCCTGATACTTGGGGCTGGCATTTTTGAACATCTTCTTGCCTTCCTTTGCCAGTTTCACAAGAACAGGAGGTGTGGTGAACACATAGTTAGCGCTTCTGTTTGCCACTTCCTTAACATTCTGAACAGACCCCTGACTTTCTTCAACGGTTACGATAATAGCGCCATCAGTACCTGACTTCATAGCCTCTGCAATCTGCACAGCCATCTGATAGTAGGATGATGTGGATTTTGCTGATTTATAGGTTACACGTGTTTCCGCCTGAGCCGAGCTGAAACAGAGAAGTGACGAGGTAATAATCGCCGCAAGTTTTAATGAGTGTGTAAATTTTTTCATGGATAGTCCTTTAGAAGATGGTTTTGTTTTGTATCACTTGAGATACTGACAGATGCCTATCAGTAATAATTCACAGGGTGCTTGTCAATTGTTATAAGGTTTCTACGAAAGAGAGTACGACGGAAAGATGGCAAACATTAGACATAAAAAGTGCTCATACTCTGTCATTCCTGCATAGGCTGGAATGCAGAAGCTTCACGGAACACTGGATCCCCGCTTACGTGGGGATGAACATGACGCAGCACTATCCTCCGGCTGCAATCAGATAAAACTCAATCAATCAGCTACATTAACAACACTTCTTTTGGGGATTGAAAAACAGAATATAGCACCGCCATCAGGATTATTTTCTGCCCAGATTTTACCATCATGGTCTTCAATGATCTGTTTTGAGATGGCAAGGCCAAGACCTGTACCTCCCGATACGGTTTGAGTCTTAGTACTTTGGATAAACTTGTCAAAAACGTCCTCAAGTTCCTGCTCAGGGATACCAGCCCCCCGATCAGTCACTGAGACGTTTAAAAATGTCTGTTCTCGATCTTCTAATTTAACAGTTTCTTCCTTTGCCCTAATAACTATTTCACTTCCCTCATCACTGAATTTAACACTGTTTGAAAGAAGATTACGCAACACCTGGCTAATGCGATCAATATCAAGGGCTGTCATTAAAGTCATCTCAGGTCCGGCCACTTTAAGCTTCTGACTCTTTTGGGTGAGGATTGGATGAAATTCATGTGCCATGGTGATAATAATTTTGTTCAGATCCTGCTCAGCCATGACATAATTCATTCGACCAGATTCCAGTTTCGCAAGATCCAGAAGATCGTTAATAAGGGTCATCAACCGATTGCCGCTGCCCGCTATCTCATGGAAATATTCAAGGATTTTCTCCTTTGGAGCCTTTGATATCCGGCGAATACCAAAATCAGCATAATTAAGGATACCATGCATGGGGGTACGCAACTCATGAGAGATATCAGCAAGAAATGCCGACTTGCTTTTGTTCGCTTCCTCGGCAAGACGCTGCGCTTCTATCAACTCAAGTTCCATCTCTTTGCGATCAGTTATTTCGCTAAGAATACCGTTAAAAATGGTCTCGTTCCCCTGCTTCTTTGGAGTCGCCTGTACTTCAAACCATATCGTATCACCGGAAGGTAGAGCATAGCGTCCTTCCCAACTTATTGAAGTAAGTGACTGTTCAGCTTCCTGACGTCTTTTGATCCAAAACCCGCGGTCTTCTTCAAAAATATTCTGTTCGAATTGCTGCAGCAGAAGAGGTGCATCGTTAATCAGCTCCAGCCCAAAAACATCATGTAACCTAGGGCTCACATATCGAAGTCCAGCTTCGCCTGTACTTTCGACATAGAGTTGAAAGACAACCCCTGGAATAGTATCGGTAATAGTTTGCAGTATTTCCAACTGTTCCAACTTTTCTGTCAGTTGATTTATTTTATTTCCTTCATACATGAACAGCACACCTCAAACAAACATTTGATATAAAGAACAAACATAACACTCTATCGTCTACCAACGATTAAGCAATTTTTGTGCCACCTCACAACGACAAGACAACGATATTTTTTCATTTAATATCAATGCATTACAAACACCATATTTTTACCAACACCGAGTATCCAATAAAACCGTCTACTAAATTAGACTATGTCTAAATTTGTAGATATGGATTCCTCTCCACACCATTTCTTTTACCTTGACACAAGAAACCTCTTTTACCTATTCTAACAGTAGACATCCTCAATTTTGAAGTTGGACTTTCCAAACAAGACAGCAACCTTCCCCTGAAGAAATGGTATTAATGAAACAGCTCACTGACAACTGGCTCTCCAAACTTTGCGGCATGTTACATGGTGCTGACAGTGCTGTGGTTTTTTCAACGAAACCGAATGAGGCTGTTCTTGCGCCAACAAGTTTCTGGCCAGAAGATGATCATGATATTTCTTACGCTCCACGGGCAATACAGGAAGTCCTTGCAAAAAAACGCCCTGTACTGCTGCAGCAAAAAGCAGGCTCTGATGCAAAAGAAGTAACTGAAGATATAATTGCCTGTCCGCTTTTTATTACAGAAAAATTCCACGGCATAGTTGTGGTCAGAATGCCGAACCGCCCTCCCCTAAAACAACAAGCCGCAGTTCAACAAATACGAGGGGCGGCTCTCTGGTTCGACACCATAAACAATCAGCAAACACCTGCTAAAGACAAGCAGCTTATCACCATGGTTGAGATTGTGGCCTCATGCCTTGAACACGATCGTTATCAATCTGCAGCAACAGATGTAATGACCGATCTTGCAGCAAGACTTTCCTGTGATCGAATCAGCATCGGTTTTCTCCACAATAACAGGGTATCAGTTGAAGCAGTCTCTCACAGTGCAGGATTTGACAACAAGTCAAATCTCATCTCAGGAATCAGCGATGCCATGCTTGAAGCCATGGAGCAGGACACAAATATTCTCTACCAGAACGACATAGACGACGCGCTCCTTCTCACTCGCAGCCATGCGTCATTTGCAGACGCCCATGAACGTGAAGCAATTTTAACAGTTCCCTTTACTGTCAACGGAGAAATTGCAGGAGCAATGCTTGCCGAGAGATCGTCGGGAAATGTTTTCGATCAGGATACACGAGAGCATTTTGAACAGATAACCTCAATGATAGGCCCCGTACTTGATATCAGACGTCGCGAAGAGCAATGGCTGCCGCAAAAGATAGCAACATCATTCAAGAAAACACTGTCTCATTTGATAGGCCCCGGCCATCTCTCCTTAAAAGTCACCACCGGTTCCATTATTTTTGTTCTTCTTTTCATGAGCTTTTTCTCAAGTGAATATCGCGTAACAGGAAACGCCCGACTTGAGGCAATGCTGCAAAGGGTGGTGGTTGCTCCACAGAACGGATTCATCACCGAGTCCAACGTCCGCCCGGGTGATATCATTCAAAACAACGACGTACTCGGCACTCTGGACAATAAAGACCTCACCCTTGAATACCAGAGATGGGCAAGCCAGCTGGAGCAACTCCATACAGAAGCCAGAGAAAGCCTTGCAAGCCATGAACGCTTTCAGGTCAATATCATCAAGGCCAAGATACAGCAGGCCGAAGCACAAATGGAACTTGTCAGCAAACAACTCGAACGTACCCGCCTTATTGCCCCCTTTGACGGTATAATTGTGAGTGGTGACCTCAGCCAGTCTTTAGGCTCTCCGGTTGAACGTGGCCAGGTACTCTTCACTGTAGCACCACTTGATGCCTATCGGATCATTTTGAAAGTGGATGAACGCGACATAAGCAACATCAAAACAGGACAACAGGGCCACCTGATTCTCTCAAGCATGCCTCGACAACCCTTCCCGATCACAGTGGAAAAGATCACTCCCGTATCAACAGCCAAAGAGGGGCGTAACTACTTTCATATAGAAGCATCCATAGGAGAAACTTCAGAACAGCTTCGTCCCGGTATGGAGGGAATTGCAAAAATCAACATAGAACGCAGAAAACTCATCTGGATCTGGACCCATAACCTGGTCGACTGGCTACGTCTTGCCCTGTGGACATATAAGCCATAAAAGACGTTACGATGAAAGACAGAACATTCAACCTCTTAACGCTAACTATTTACCATGTCACTTTTTAGTACATACTGGTATCGAATAGCCGACATCAAACCACGATTGCGCAGCCACGTCCGACTCCACCGCCACGTCTATCGCGGTGAAACCTGGTATGTTCTGCAAGACCCTTCATCAAACCGTCAACACCGTTTTAATAAATCCGCTTATTATATTATAGGCATGATGGATGGCAAACGAACCGTTGCCGAAATCTGGGACACTGCAACAACAGTCCTTGGCGATGATGC
>DAOVZA010000135.1 GCA_030635405.1 Desulfocapsa sp. | reverse complement strand
AATCAAGAGTATGCCCGCAGGCCTTATCACCTTAAATAGTAAGGGAGATATTGTTTCCTGTAATAAAAAAGCTGAGCTACTGCTTTCCCGTAACTTTTCAGCAATAGAAGGTATGAATCCTGAAAATCTTTTCTCTTCTTTTGCAACTAAACTAAAACAGGATCAATCACTAGTAGAAACGGATGTCTTCTGTCGCAATCCTCACGGACAAGATATTCCAGTAAAACTCTCCACCTCACCACTACTTGACCACAATGGAGAACAGAACGGGCTAGTCATTATCCTTCGAGACATGCGGGATATCAGAAAGATTGAAAAACAGCTCGAACTCTCCAGACGTCTTGCCTCACTTGGAAAAATGGCCGCTGGTGTGGCTCATGAAATCAGAAATCCCCTTGGAACTCTGCGCGGCTTTGCCCAATACTTTGGCAATGAAGCTGGTCCTGGAAGTGATGGGAAGAAATATGCTGAGCTCATGGTCTCGGAGGTTGATCGTTTAAACCAGACCATATCAAGTCTTCTCCAGTTTGCAAGAGCAAGAGAACCTCAGCAGGTAGAGGTTAAGGCGAATGAGATTTTTGGTAAACTCTCCAGCCTGATGGAAGCTGATTTTACTGCTGCTGGAATTACTTTTAAGCAGAACTATGATCCAGAGCTACTCCTCTATACAGATCCGGATCTGCTCCTTCAGGTGCTGTTAAATCTATTAAAAAACAGTATCAGTGTAACCGACAGAGAGGGTGAAGTAATCCTTGAAGCCCACCGAAATAACAACGAAATCCATATCCAGGTCAGCGACACAGGACGTGGCATGACAGACGAGGAACAGGAAAAACTTTTTGACCCGTTTTTCTCCACCAGAAAAGATGGAACAGGACTGGGTCTTGCTGTCAGTCATCAAATAGTGGAACAGCACCATGGACGAATTGAAGTGGAAAGTACACTTACAAAAGGCACCACAATGACAGTGATTCTACCTGGAGAACAAACTTGAGCAAAGAGGATAAAAAACGAATCCTACTGGTGGATGATGACGTTGCTCATAGAACCATGCTTAAGGTAAATCTCACCAATGAATCTTTCCATATTATGGAAGTTGATGATGGTGATATGGTTCTTCCATTTCTTGAGGATGAAGATAATCAGGAAGGGATTGACTTGATCCTGCTCGACATGAAAATGGCCCGTATGGATGGCCTTACCACTCTGAAATTACTTAAAGAAACTATTCACAACACTATCCCGGTTATTGTCCTCACAGCCTTCTCCTCAATTGAAACGGCGGTCAAAGCCATGCGCGAAGGTGCCTATGACTATGTGGCCAAACCGATTGATATTGACGAGCTTCGGCTTGTAATGGACAAAGCCCTTGGATTTCAAGAGCTGAAACAGGAAAACATCAGATTAAAAAAACGGCTGGACAAGCATTTTTCATTCGGAAACATCATAGGTAATAGTCCTGCGATGGAGGATCTTTTTGCAACTCTCGAACTTGTTGCACCATCAGATGCCACTGTTTTGATCACAGGGGAATCTGGAACCGGAAAAGAACTCATTGCTGCGGCCCTGCATCAGCACAGTACGCGCAAGGACTCTCCTTTCATTAAGGTAAACTGTGCCGCACTCAATGAAAATCTTCTTGAAAGTGAACTCTTTGGCCATGAGACAGGTGCATTCACTGGAGCCGTCGCCAATCGTAAAGGCCGCTTTGAACAAGCAAACAAGGGAACACTCTTTCTTGATGAAATAGGTGATATGAGTTTGCAGACCCAGGCCAAGATTCTACGAGTTCTTCAAGAAGGAGAAATTGACAGACTAGGCGGCAGTGAAACCATTACAGTTGATGTGCGACTACTTGCGGCAACCCATAAAAACCTTCAGGAAATGATCAAAGAAGGTAGTTTTCGCCAGGATCTTTTTTTCAGACTCTCAGTTGTACCCGTTGAATTACCACCACTCCGTGAACGGATTCGTGACATTCCGGATCTTGCCGCCCTCTTTCTCAATCGATATTCTGAAAAGAACAGAAAAGATATCAAAGGATTTACGCCTGAAGTTTTGCGTATTTTCATGTCATACAAATGGCCAGGAAATATTCGTGAACTTGAAAATACAATCGAACGCGCTGTGATCCTCTGCCAGGGTGAACAGATTGGTGGCCGTGATCTACCGCCACAACTTTTACCGAAGACTACAAGCAATGGACAGAGCACTGAAGCATTACCTGTAACGCTTCGCGATATGGAACGAGAAATGATTCGCAGTACCCTCACCCAAAACAATGGCAACAAAAGCAAAACAGCCAAAGTTTTAGGAGTTGCTCGTCAGACTCTTTTAAACAAACTCAAAGAATATAATATACTTTAAGAAACTGGTCGAATTGTTAGCAGTGAACAGACTCCATTGAAAATTACGTCTCTTTCAAAAAACACTTTATCTTTACTGCCCAAGGGGAGCATTTTGTTATGTGGCTTTATTCGTAATGTGTCCACAACCTCATAATTTTAATGGTATTTGCCTTCTTAATCACTTGATATACAAGCCGATGTTGGATGTTAATTCTACGGGAATATGCACCCATTAAATCGCCTATTAATTTTTCATAAGGTGGTGGGTTTTGAAATGGGTTTTCTGTAATTACTTCGAGTAATATTTGTGCCTTTTTCTTTAGACCTGCTCTTCTTAATTTTTTTGCATCTTTTTGAGCTTGTTTCGTGAAAACCAATTTCCAACTCACCACTCAAGCTCCTCAGAACATTCAGACAAATCTGTTTCAAGCCCTTTTTTGATTGAATCCCGCATTTTTGGAATAGACACTAAAAAGAGAGTTTCTGATATAGCGTTCCAGTCTTCCTCAGATATTAGAACAGCGTTAG
Source organism: Desulfocapsa sp. (assembly GCA_030635405.1). The sequence continues at coordinate 3,510 of DAOVZA010000135.1, read as the reverse complement.
CCCTTTTGCCCGTAATTACAATTGGCTGATGAGAAGAGGCTGTTTCGTCAATGAGACTGTATAGTTTAGAACGTGCTTCAGTTGCATTTAATATGGTCATATAATTATCTCCTGCTTACAGCGTACGCATTTACGAACGTAACGTCAAGTTGTACTTTTCACACATAACTTGGTATTTATCACCTGAAGGTCGCATGTTGTCACTCATTATCAAGTTGAGGTAAGCACGACCTACATTCTGATAACCCTTTAGGACTCAAGCCATTCAAGCCGTAAAATACTATGGGTGGGCTACATGTTGTGTGCTTGGTTTATACGGATGAATTCTTTTAAGTTCTACACCCTCTTTTTTTCTCGCCTTGAAGAGATCCCATCTCAGTTGAATATTTAACCAAAAGTCTTCCGAAACTCCAAAATATTTTGCAAGTCGTAAAGCGGTGCTTGGTGTTATTCCACGTTTTTGATTAATAAGTTCATTAATTCGTTGATAAGGAACATGAATAGACTGTGATAACTCTTTTTGTGTTATACCCATGGGCTTTAAAAATTCTTCTAGCAACATTTCACCTGGGTGAGTAGGAGGTCTGTGGGAAGGTATACGTACCATAATTTTGCCTCTATATTGTTTAAATTTTTCAATGGTAATCGGTTATTTCGACATTATACGGACCTGCTTCTTTCCACTTAAAACATATTCTATATTGATCATTAATTCGTATGCTAAATTGCCCTTTTCTGTCTCCAGTAAGAGCTTCCATCCTATTGCCTGGTGGGATTCGTAGTTCGTCCAGTGCAATCACCGAATCTAGTTGGTCTAGTTTTCGCGTAGCAACATTTTTCATAGATGAAGGCATTATCTTCCTGGCATTTTTAGTATTTTTGCCATTGAAAATATCTTCTGTTCCAGTATTAAAAAAGCCTTGTATCATATACACACGATAACACGGTCACCGTGTTATTTCAAGGAGGTGTGTTTTCAGTGTAATTGAAGGTTAGCAAAGAATGGCAAAACCCTGGATGCCAACTCTAGAATACACGATCCGGTTTCTATAAAATATCAACGCATATCTCTCTACTGAAGCAGATTGTACGTGCTGTAGTTGTATGATAAATTGAGGACTTTATAAATCTTGTTCCCACCAACATTTATCCCCCGACAAGCTAACTTGAACTTTCAGGTTGGATACAGTATTTTATCTGAAATACTGTTAATTTTACACATCCGTCACCATTTTTAATACATTGAGGTTTCCACATGCCACCCATCGTTACCTTTATCGGCTGGCACGATTGCGGTAAAACGACTCTAGCTTCCAATGTTGTCAGCCACCTAAAGCAACTTGGATACAAGGTAGCAGTCATTAAATCCACCAAAGAGACAGGGATTGTCTTTGACACACCTGGTACCGACACCTACACTCACAAAAGTGCGGGCGCAGATTCTGTGATGCTGGTGGCACCTGATCAAATGGTGATAATGACGGACAACAAAATGGAGTCTCTTACTAGCCTTGCCCACAGACATTTTCCTGAAGTTGACATTGTGATTGGTGAAGGATTCAAGGATGCCAGGCAGATCTCTAAAATTGAAGTATTCCGCAACAGTAAGAGTAAAAAACTCCTGCGTGAAACCGTTACAGGTGTTATCGCTGTTGCTACTGATGAACAGGTCAGCGGGGATCACATTTTCCGATTAAATGAAGCCGCCGAGATAGCTTCTTTTATTGAAAAACGCTTTCTCCATGATGCAGCAAAGGGGGCTGATCGTACCACTCTATTGATTAATGGTAACCGTATCCCCATGAAAAGCTTCGTTCAGGACGCCCTTGCCGGAACAGTCTGCGGCTTTATAGATTCTCTTAAGCTTCGTGACAAAGATGCTAAAACAATTGATATTCGGATAACTCTTCCGTAAAATAGATTTAAATACATTTTTCTTTTCAAACGAGTATATCATGTACAAAAAAATCACCCTGCTACTTCTTCTTAGTATATTTATCCCTTCAGCACTCTATGCCGGAGAATCCATTAGGTGTGCATCAACTACCGCCACCTTACATTCGGGCCTTCTGAAGCATCTCTTACCAATATTCAAGAAAGAAACCGGTATTGACGTAAAAGTCATTGCTGTGGAAACAGGTGCTGCACTCGAGTTGGGACAGAAAGGCAAAGTAGATGTTGTTCTGGTGCACGATCAGGATCTTGAAATACAACTGGTTGATGCCGGGTTTTTCATTGATCGTGAAGAAATCATGTACAGCGATTTTGTCATTCTCGGTCCTAAAAATGATCCCGCCGCTCTAAAGGAAATCACCGTTCCACTCGAAGCATTTAATAAAATTCGAGACGCAAAGGCAAACTTCATCTCCCGTGGAGATAACTCAGAAATCAACATGCGCGAAAACCGCATTTGGGCCACCACCGGAGCAATGCCGCTCCGAGATGCTACCTGGTACCTGTCGGCTAATCTTGGCATGGCAGAAACAATCCGTCTTGCTGCAGAAAAAAAAGCCTACACCATAGCTGATCGTGCAACCTGGTGTTCCGTGGAGAATAAAGACAATCCTGATCTTGCCATTCTTGTGGAAGGGGATCCTGCACTTCTGAATCAATACGGAGTCATGATTGTAAACCCCAGAAACCACAAACACTTAAACTACCAGTCTGCCATGAACTTTGTTATCTGGATGGCATCACCCGCAGGGCAGAATGCAATAGGATCTTTCAGAGATGAATTCGGGAATATCCTCTTCACTCCCAATGCCAGATAATCTGGAGGTGTAGAGATTGAATGGCACTTCCTGATAAACTTAAAAAGTTCTTATTTCCTTCAATCAACAGAAGATACATCACCCGTATTCTGCTTCTCAGCCTGAACTGTTATCTGATATTTACTTACATTCTCATCCCCATGCGTATCCAGGGAGAGAGCATGGAGCCAACCTACAGGAATGAGTCCTTTGCTTTCTGCTGGCGCCCGCAATATCTCTTTTCAGATATAAAACGATTCGATATTGTAACTATCCGCTTCACGGGAAAAAGTATCATGCTCCTGAAACGAGTAATTGCCCTCCCTGGAGAGACTCTGGAATTCAGACAGGGGATTCTCTACATTGATGGAAAACAGACCCAAGAACCTTACGTGAAATATCACACTCCATGGAACCTGCCACCAAGAAAGATTAGAGCTGATCATGTCTATGTGGTGGGCGATAATCGCGGAACATTAATGTCCAGACATACATTTGGACAGGTACAAATAAAAAGAGTTTTAGGCGGAGTTATTCCATGAATATAAAAATTGGTGCTGTACTGGTCATCATACTGGCTCTTATTGCGATACTCCTCTATCCAAACGATGAGAAAGAGATCCGTAAAAATCTTGAAACACTTGCTGAATATTGTTCATCCCCCAAAGGAGAAGCAACTCTGGCAATTGTCAAGAAAGTAGCCAGGGCTGCAAAACTTTGCACAGATCCCTGTATGGTGCAGATGGAATCATTCCATATT
>DAOVZA010000115.1 GCA_030635405.1 Desulfocapsa sp. | reverse complement strand
TCTATCCGTTCACAATATTTAGGATCTTCCTTACCATGAAGTTGCGCATGTGAAAGACCGCAGTATTCGATTATCTCTTCCACTTCTCTTCTGTCACGGTCAACAAAAACGCCGACACAGTCAACAAAAGGCGGAACCTTTGAAATTATTGCACGTACAAAATCAGGAAATACATTTCGAGGACTTTTTTCGTAAAAAATAAAGCCTAGAGCGTCAAACCCGGCATTAACACCAGCTTCGACATCCTTCTCTCTTGTCATGCCACACATTTTTATTCGGGTTCGAGCGTGCATCAAGTTTCCTTAGTTTCCCCTTAAACCTTGAAGGCTATTACCGCCATTTTCGCCACGCATCAATGATTCGCCAATGAGTGCTGCACAAACCCCAGCATCCTGAAGACGAGTTATATCATCGGCAGTTTTTAATCCTGATTCACCAACAACAGCAATATCGTCTGGGATCATTTTTTTGAGCCTGAAGGTGGTATCCGTATCCATTGAAAAATCTTTAAGATTACGATTATTTATACCAATAAGATCGGCTTTAGTGGTGAGAACAATCTGAAGTTCTTTTTCGTCATGTACTTCAACGAGGCAATCAATGGAGTATTCCTTTGCCTGGGCAAGGAAATCGTTGAGTTGGTAAACATCAAGGATTGATGCCATGAGGAGTATAGCATCGGCTCCACAGATGTGAGCTTCTTCAATTTGAAGAGGATCAATTATAAATTCCTTTCTGAGGATGGGCAAACTCACAGATTCCCTTGCTTGAAGAAGATACAAGAGTGATCCTTGAAAAAAATCCATATCGGTTAGTACTGATATTGCCTGAGCCCCATTTTTTTCATAGTTTTTAGAAATAACAACAGGATCAAAATCAGGACAAATTAAACCTTTTGAAGGGGAAGCCTTTTTGGCTTCAGCAATTATCGCCACGCCATCATAATCTAATAAGGCTTGGCGGAACCCTCTTGGAGGTTGAATTACAGCCTCTGAATATGCTGATGGAATGAGTACGCCATTTTTTTTAAGAAGAGCGACCTCTTCTTTTTTTCTTGCTACAATAACGTCAAGTATATGCGCCATAACAGTTCTTTAAATTGTAAATATGATGTATTTTATAGTTTTAACTATTACTGAAACTTACTAATTGTTCAAGTTTGGCTATGGCCTTTCCGGAATCAATTACTTCTGCAGCAGCGTTAACACCAGATTGCAAATTATCACAAATACCAGCTGCCATGAGTGCAGCTCCAGCATTCAAAAGAACCATATCTCTTTTGGCACCTTTTTCACCACTCAACACTGCCCTCATCTGCTGAGCTGATTCTGCAGCATCGACACCACCCTGTAAATCTTCAATTTTAGCAGTCGATAAGCCAACATCTCCAGGGCTCACAGAATAGGTTGTAACCTTGCCGTTATTAAGTTCAGAAACCTGAGTCTTGCCAGTAACGGTTAATTCATCAAGATTTCCTTCTCCATGAACCACAAGTGCACGTTTGGATCCAAGTTTTGCAAGAACATTTGCCAAGGGCTCAGTTAAAGAAGAATCGAAGACACCAAGCACCTGAACATTTGCTCCAGCAGGATTTGTTAAAGGACCTAAAATATTGAAGATAGTACGAATCCCCATTTCTTTGCGAGGACCGATTGCATATTTCATAGCGCCGTGCAGTGCAGGTGCAAATAGAAACCCTATACCAACTTCCCTTATACATGATCCTATCTTATCTGAATCGATATCAAGAGAAACTCCAGCAGCTTCAAGAACGTCAGCGCTTCCGCAATTGCTTGAAACAGAGCGATTACCATGTTTTGCAACTGGCACGCCAGCCCCTGCAACCACAAACGCGGTGGTGGTCGAAACATTAAATGTTCCAGAACCATCACCTCCAGTTCCACATGTGTCAACGAGTATACCACCAGCATTAACATCAACTCCAGATGCAATGGCAGTTGCTTTTTCACGCATCACCCTGACAGCACCAGTGACTTCTTCTACAGTTTCACCCTTCATTCGCAATGCTGTTATAAATGAACCTATCTGAGCATCTGTTGCATCTCCACCCATGATTTGATTCATTACATCAACCATTTCATCTTCATTAAGGTCATTTCGAAGAACAACCTTATTTATGGCTTCTTTAATATTCATTTGCTTTTCGTTTCCGTCATAAAATTCTTAAGAAGAGTTATACCTGCTGGTGTCATAATTGATTCGGGGTGGAATTGAACGCCCTCTATATCCATCTCTTTGTGACGAAGTCCCATTATTTCACCTTCCTGAGTCCAGGCACTGATCTCAAGACAATCAGGGACAGACTGTTTATCCAGTATAAGAGAATGGTAGCGCATACCATCAAAAGGATTCGGAAGGCCCTCAAAAACGCCACTGTTATCATGGAAGACAGGGGATGTTTTTCCGTGCATGATACGGGGTGCACGGATTACTTTACCACCAAAGGCTTCGCCAATTGACTGATGTCCGAGACAAACTCCGAGGATTGGTATCTTTCCGCTGAAATATCTAATAGTTTCTATGGATATGCCAGCAAGAGAAGGTGTGCAAGGACCAGGAGAAATGAGGATCCTATCTGGATTTAATGCAGCAACCTCTTCCACCTCAATTTTATCATTTCGAAAAACTCGAATATCAGCAATGTCCTGATCGACCAATGAATTTGCTGCAATGGTTTGAACAATATTATAGGTGAAAGAATCGTAATTATCTATAATGACAAGCATGGCTAAAACCCCTTTTCTGCAAGTTCGACTGCTCGTCGCAAGCCCATTGATTTATTGATTGTTTCTTCGTATTCCAATTCTGGATCTGAGTCAAAAACAATTCCAGCACCAGCCTGAACCCAAAGATCATCTCCCTGCATAACAAATGTCCGAATGGTGATACAGAAATCCATATTGCCTGAGAACCCAAAGTAGCCGACAGCCCCTGCATATGGTCCACGGCGTTCAGATTCAAGCTCATCAATTACTTCCATGGCTCGGATTTTAGGTGCTCCACTCACGGTACCAGCAGGAAAACAGGCTTTTATTACATCAAACTGATCCTTATCGTCTGCTATTATCCCGGTTACACCTGAAACAATATGCATAACATGACTGTAACGTTCAACGACCAGTAAATCGGTCACCTCAACACTTCCGCCTTTGGCTATTCTACCAACATCATTTCTGCCAAGATCCACAAGCATAAGATGTTCGGCGCGTTCCTTGGGGTCAGCGAGTAGTTCTTTTTCAAGTGCGAGGTCGTCCTCTTTTGTTTCGCCTCGCTTTCTGGTTCCGGCAATTGGCCTTAGCTCGATGGCATCTTCTTCTTTACGAACAAGAATCTCAGGTGATGAACCGATTTGAATAAGATCATCAAGTTTCAGAAAGAAGAGATAGGGACTCGGGTTAATATGACGGAGGGCCCGATATAAATCCAGCGCTTTAAGGTCTGTTTTTGTGTGAAATTTTTGAGACAAAACAACCTGTATGATATCGCCTGATTTAATGTATTCACGGGCTTTTTCAACCATTGCACAAAATTCTGGTTTTTCCATATTGGAAACAAAATTATGTGGTGTCTGGCTTCCCTGTGTACTTGATCCTAGAAATGAAACAGGGACCGGAGAACGTAATAGGTCAATAATGGCATCAATTTTGACTATGGCACTGTTGTACAGTTCCCGATCGTCGATGTCCTTGTCCTTAGCTACCCAGCAAATAACTGTAACAGTTTGCTTAAAGCTGTCATGGACCAAAACAATTCTTGGAATCATAAAAGATGAATCAGGAAAATCCAATTCTTCTTTATCGCAGGGTATCTCCTCCATAAAGCGAACCATGTCGTAACCAATAAAGCCAACAGCTCCACCGCTAAAACGAGGTAAAATTTCATTTTCAAAAGCTTTCAAACTCTCTAAAAGTGTTTGCAATGATTCAAGAGGGTTGGTTTTGGATAAAACCTGGTTAGCAATCTCACCACAAAATGATTCTATATCAATTTGTGAACCTTTTGAGGAAAAGGTAAGGAGAGGATCAAAACCTATAAAGGAGTAGCGACCCCATTTTTCACCACCTTCCATACTTTCAAAAAGAAAAGTATGACTTTCCTCACCTGCTATTTTTGCAAATAGAGTGAGCGGAGTGTCAAGATCTGAGATTATTTTACGATAGACCGGAACTAAGCCTGCAGATTCCATGGTCGCGGAAAAGTGTTTGTATTCTGGGAGGTGTGTACTTATCGACATGACATAAACTAAAAAAGGTTAATATCGCAATCAGTTAAGGCTGCTCAGCAATGGGCCAGAGAGAAAACATCATACCATAAAATAAAAAAAAGGCCATAAAGTCTTAGGACTTTATGGCCTTCATGTTACTGCGTACACGACAACTGTATTGTCGTGTAAAAAAACCTTATCAGGCTGTAGCCTGCATTTTATTAACACGTTTTGTCAAACGGGAAACTTTTCTAGAAGCATTTTTCTTGTGAATAGTTCCTTTAGAAGCAGTCTTGGCAATAAGTGGCAATGCGACATTAAGTGCGGTCTGAGCATCCTCTTGAGAGCCAGCTTCAATGGCAGCATCAACAGTTTTGATTGCATTTCTCATGCGAGTTCTGTTTGCGCGATTACGCTGACGTTGTACTATTGATTGTCGATTACGTTTTTCAGCGGATTTATGATTAGCCACAAATTTCTCCTGTAATAATGTCTGATATATTAATAACCGGTTTAAGTTACCGGAATCTTGCTATATACTTAGCTACACAAATAGCCAAGTGATCAAACAACTAATTTTTAATATAAGAATAGCACAAAGTCAATAGTAAATACGTATCATGCCTAAAAAGAGATACGGTTCAATTTCTATTTGACATGCTATGGCATGAGGAACTAACGTAATATATAGGTACATTTTCTTTTGCATGTTTGTTGCTCTCCATCAACAATGGTTGACTTATGGCGTTTCCAAAGGCAGTTTTTAAAGTTTCAAGTGTTATCAATTGTCCACTCTATTCGTTTGGAGACCGGTTTTCATTAACAGGTATCACAATTTCAATGTCTTCAAAAGAAGAAAATACCTTTGTAAACACAACCATAATTCATTCTCCGCTTAAAAAAGAAAAGTGTAAAATTCTTAATAGTGATCTAACCAAAGTTATTATCCAATATGAACGTGCTGATAAAATTCCTGTTTGTATGATTAGTTGTAGTGGTTGTACAGGCTCAATTCGACTGGAATATAGTAAAGAAAATTCGCTATTAAGCAAGTTGCATTTAAAAAATCAATCAGATGAACTATCGTCCATGATTGACTTGTTGGCAGATTTTGAATTTTTTAAAAATATCGACCAAGACAATCTGGAAAAAGTAGTTAATTTCTTCAGTCTAAAAAAACTTGTCAAAGATGACATTATTATACGCAAAGGTGATCAGGGAGGGAACTTCTATATCATAGTGTCAGGTGCTGTGAATGTCATAAATGATGCTGGAATGACAATTACTGAACTCTCGAAAGGTGATGTCTTTGGTGAAATGAGCCTTATTTGTAATGACTCCGTTGGGGCAACTATCCAGGTCAAAGAAAAATCCACCATTCTCTACATTGATAGAAAAAACTTCCAAAAGATACTAGAGCAATACCCCAGCATCCAGTTGTACTTTACACGTCTCATGGCAAAAAGGTTGACTAAATCAAATACCCTTCGCACCGAAGATTTCTCTTCCGGTATGATTGGCAATTTAGCAGACATACCGGCAGAAGCACTTTTCCAAACCCTTAACATGAACAATAAGACCGGTATATTAACCATTACCGAGCTCATCAAAGGGACTGCAAGATTTTCATTCAGGCAGGGCTCTTTAATAAAAGCTAAGTACAATATCCATGAAGGCGAAGCAGCTTTTTACGAGATACTAAAGGAACCGGGCGGCCGTTTCCGCTTCACACCCGGCATCCCAACAGAAGATTTTGAAATACCTGAAATTGGTTATTTTATGAAGTTACTAATGGAAGGTATGCGTCGACTTGACGAAGACAAAGTACGACGAAGCAATTAATATAACAATTCATTTCTATCTAAACTTATTCCCATTAATATCATAGCGTCGCATGATTTTTTGTAATGCCGCCCTGGTCAAGTCAGACATCCTCGCAGCCTGTGATACATTTCCATGGCTTTTTGTGAGTAAAACATGGATATATTGACGGGTGAACACGTCAAGACATGCATCTTTTGCCTCCTTATAGGGTGTAATACTATCTGACTGAGGATTTGAAGCCTGTACTGACTCCGATAGTGGTCCTTCTATCATCAAGTGTTTCGCATCTATTATCTCCTCCTGAGAAAATAATACCGCACGGCGTATAACATTTTGCATTTCGCGGATATTTCCTGGCCAGGAATGTGACGATAACGTTTCAAATGCATCTTTGGAAAATGTTTTCTGCCCACAATCTAGTTCAAACAGCACATCTTTTAAAAAATGATCCGCAAGTATGGGTATATCACCAGCTATTTCACAAAGAGAAGGCATTCGAAGAGTTAAAACTTCAAGGCGATAAAAAAGATCTTCCCGGAATTTTCCTTCACTTATTTTTTGTTCAAGATCAGCATTGGTTGATGAAATTATACGAACATCAATTTTCTTTGAATTTTCAGCCCCAAGCTCCTTGATTTCCTGCTCCTGTAGAACCCGTAGTAATTTTATCTGTAATCCCACTGAAATATCGCCGATTTCATCGAGGCATATAGTTCCACCATCTGCCTGAACAAAGAGACCGGCATGATCACTATCTGCACCTGTGAATGCTC
>DAOVZA010000276.1 GCA_030635405.1 Desulfocapsa sp. | reverse complement strand
TTACAAGTGAAGAGATTCCATTTCAGGATAACACTTCAGAAATGATTGGAAATTTTGATCCCAATCTTCTTGCCTCTCAGGATGATGGTTCAAGCAATGACTCCATTCAGCCAAAAATGGAAAACCGTACTGAAGAGCTGCTTAACATGCTGAGAACGGCCATGAAAGGTGTGTTAGATTTTGCTGTCTCACCTGCTGCTGCATCTCCTCTTTACCAGACGTTGCCAGAGATAAAAGAACTTATTTTTGATCAGGATACTCTTCTCACTCAACTTGATGCCATGAACATGGATCTGGATCTCTCCTTTGAAGAACACAAATCAAATCAGAACATCAAACTGTATCTAACCAATGGCATCTCCATCTCTGTTATGGTTGGTGCTGCAAGCTATTTGTTACGCTCAGGCTCTCTGCTCTCTAGTTTTCTTGCAACTGTGCCATTATGGAAAGGTTTTGACCCCGTTGCCATCCTCGCCATTCCTAAAGCAGAGTTGCTAGCACATTTAAAATCTGCTTCAGAAATCGTTTCATCCTCAATCACAGGTACTGAGCAGACGGCAGAAGAAATGTTCACAAAAGAAGAGAATCAACGATGAAATTATCTCCAATAGTACGCATAAGCTTAGGGCTTGTTTCTTTGACGGTAAGCCTGCTCCTCCTTAGTCAGCTGATGGGCTTAGCTCCCGATCGAACTAAAGCGATGCTTGAATCCAGAAAAGTCCTTTCTGAGTCATTGGCAATACAGTTTTCCACTGCAGTCATGAAGGGAGAGCTTCCTCTGATAAAGGATACACTGAACGCTCTGGTCGAAAGAGATAACAGCATGATATCTGCTGCCATACGAACAGATGAAGGTGATATACTTGCAGAAGCGGGTGAACATATACTCCACTGGGAAGCAATCCTTGATGGGCATTCCACTCCTACTCATGTTCTTGTACCCATATTCAAAGGATCAGAGCCATTCGCCACAATGGAAGTCTGTTTTAAATCACTGTGGGTTAATGATTTTCTGACCAGCTTTAGAAATTCCTACCTCAGCCTGATCCTCTTTATTGCCTGTGCAGGGTTTGCCGGTTATTTTTTATTAATCAAACGAACCATGCGCGAGCTTGACCCTTCAGCAGTTATCCCCGACAGAGTACAGGCTGCCTTTAATGTGCTTGAAGAAGGAGTGATGATTCTTGACGAAAAGGAACAGATTGTGTTGATAAACTCATCCTTTTCTGAACTTGTTGGTAAAACCACAGCGGATCTGATGGGAATAAAAGGATCAGAACTTAAATGGGATAACTGCAAATCTGCGAAACAAAAAGCTGAGCTCCCATGGATGCAGGTACTCAATGACAATAAAAGCGTACTTGGCAATCGTATAGTTCTCTCCATGCCTGACCGGCCAGTTATCACCTTCCTTGTCAATGCTGCTCCGATTCGTGATGGTGAAGGAAATCGCCGTGGAGTTCTGGTGACTTTTGATAACATCACAGAGCTTGAAGAGAAGAATGAACAGCTTAGCCAAACCGTTGATCAGCTGCAGGTGAGTACTGAAAAGGTTGAGATAAAAAACAAGGAACTCGAATTCCTTGCCGCCCATGACCCGATGACTCATCTCTTAAACAGAAGAGCCCTGAATACCCAGTTTAAGAAGGCATTTGATGATGCGATTGAGGGAAAGCGTGAATTATCGTGTGTCATGTGCGATATAGATCACTTCAAGATGGTTAATGACAAATATGGTCATGCCACCGGAGATGAAGTAATCAAAATGGTAGCAGCTGTACTGAAGAAAAACTTCAGAGATGCTGACCTGACAGGTCGCTATGGAGGTGAAGAGTTCTGTATTGCCCTCCCGGATATTCCCATCAAAAAAGCTGCTGAAATCAGTGATCGGATTCGCAAAGCGATCAAAGGAGATACCTCCACCGGTGTTCAGATAACCATGAGTTTTGGTGTCTCATCCTTGCTGACTGATGCTCCGAACCCGGAAGAACTCACCATCCAGGCCGATAAGGCTCTCTACATAGCAAAAGAGAGTGGTAGAAATCGTGTTGTCTGCTGGGGAGATGAGGAAACCAATGAGTTTTCATCCCTTGATACCGAAAAAGAAAGTGAAGCGAACCAATCTGAAGAAAGCCCTATTATTGATCCGGAAGACGATCAAAGACAAATCATCAGAAGGGAAAAGGATGTTAAACGCTTAACATTCAGGCTGCAGGAACTGGAAGAACTGGCAGATAAACGTGCCAAAGAGATTAAACATAATACCGTTTACGATGCCCTCACAGGATTACCGAGTAGAACACTGTTTTACGACCGTATCACACAGGCAATCACCAGAAGTCATCGTCATAAAAATACCGTGGCGGTTCTATCCATGTCTGTTGATGCTGTGCAGCGTGTCAATGCAGTTCTTGGACACAAGACCGGTGATCAACTGATCAAAGAAATTGGTAAACGATTAGCTGAGGTACTGAGACACTCGGATACTGTTGCTATTCTGCCATCCTCTTCCTCAGAACCAACAATTTCACGTATTAATCAGGATGATTTTGGTATCTTGCTAACCGATCTGGAAGATCTGGATGCCATCACATGGATTGTAAAACGAATCCTGTCTGCGTTTGAAAAATCGTTTCATATCGATAAAAATGAAATCTATGCAGCTGCCAATATCGGTATTTCAATATTTCCAAATGACGGTGAAAATTCAGGAAAACTAGTAAAAAGTGCCACAGCTGCAAAAAGGTACTCCCAGCAAAACCTGGGAACGAATCGGTATTTCTTTTTTTCCGATAGCATTAATATCGCATCAAAAAAACATCTACGCATTGAAAGTCAGTTACATAGGGCCCTTAAAAATGATGAATTTCTCCTGCACTATCAACCAAAAATCAATACAAAAACTGGAAAAATTAATGGAGTTGAAGCACTCATTCGATGGAACAACCCCAAAGTCGGGCTGATTCCACCATTTGAGTTTATTCCCGTTGCCGAGTATGCAGGACTCATAGACGATATCGGAGAATGGGTGCTTGCAACTGCCTGCAGGCAAGTTCGTGCATGGCTTGATATGGGTATTAAAGACTGCAGTGTAGCTGTTAACTTTTCGCCCAAACAATTCAGACAAAAGGATCTCCCAAACACTATCCATAAGCTGCTGAACGCAAATAACCTTGACCCATCGTATCTCGTGGTAGAAGTAACTGAAAGTGCCCTTATGGAAGATATGGCAAAATCCATTAAAAGCCTGCATGCCATACGTGAATTGGGTGCGAAAGTAGCTCTTGATGATTTTGGTACGGGATATTCATCATTTGGTTATCTGAAAAATTTCCCATTGACTCACGTTAAAATTGACCGTTCTTTTCTGGCGGATATCGAGACAAATGAAAAAGATGCCACTCTGGTAAAATCAATAATCAGTATGGCACATGGCATGGGATTGGAAGTAACTGCGGAAGGCGTTGAGAATGCTGGACAAGTTGAGAAACTGAAACTTTACAACTGTGATGAAATGCAGGGATTTCTTTTCAGTAAGCCGGTTCCGGAGGATGCAGTTACAGCATTATTTAAGAATGGACTACAAAACAGGGTCTCTTAATCTTTTTTGATTACGTACAAAGCTCAGCTTATACTCCGTCATTCCCGCGCAGGCGGGAATCCAGGAGCTCCACGGAATGCTGGATCCCCGCCTACGCGGGGATGACATGAAGCAACATCGTTGAAAATGTCTGCTTTCAATGCATTACAGTGATACCAAAAGAAACTGGCTGAGTTTCATACGTAATCAGATAATTTTTGGAGAAATGTTACCTAAAATATTTGGAATAGTGTCTGTTTATCACTAAGCATATAAAAAATATTGATAAATTTATTAAATATATGATACATTTAATATAATTTACGTTACAAAACTATTGCCATGGCGCTTCAACTCT
>DAOVZA010000270.1 GCA_030635405.1 Desulfocapsa sp. | reverse complement strand
TCCAACGCTTTTATCTTTTCTTCAAGTTCTTCACTAAGAGCCATTCGTCCTTCAAGGACACAGCCACGGCGACCAGGAACACAATCTCCGTGAAGTCTTTTGCATTTGTCTTCTACTATGTCATAATTTTTACAATGAAATGTCATAACGTTTAATTAAATCCTCTTTTTACAAAAGATTCTTGGCTTTAAGATCCCCTAAAAACAGATCTATTAATTCCTGATAGTATTTTCTTGTCATAACGGGATCTATTGATTCCGAACGTGCAGTCCAGATAAGCTTTTCACTCACCACATCATAGAGACTTGTTTCGAGCATAACTTTTGTTGTGTTGACATAGCTGCCAGATGAGTTCACATAGCCATGGATGAAAGGGTAATAGCCATAGAGTCCTGAGGAATAACTATTTGTTCCAATAATCCTATTGGAAGGCACATAGAAATCCTTTTCATTTGAGCCAACCATGTGAGTAATAAGGATGGTTTTCGCCCCGGTTTTTTCTATTATTTTTTTTAGAGCGCTTTGATTTGGTTCAATTGATTGCTTACTGGCAGTATAACTGGCTATAGCTTTAGTGTTAGATAAATTTAAGCTGTCAATAAAAGTATCTTCGTAAATTCTTCTTTTTGTCTCATTTTTTGCAATACCAACAACGAGTACCGGTGCAATTGAAGATTTATCGTATGTGGTATTACTATGGCTTGAAAGTAATTTACTGGAAGAACAGCTAGTAAGAAATAGAGCAACAATAACAATCGCTGAGAGTTTTATGATTTTCATATGAGCTTATATATTAAAAAAAAAGAGTCTCAAGCATATTTGCCTGAAACTCCTTAAAAAAAAGTGGGGTGAGTGATGGGACTTGAACCCACGACCTCCTGGGTCACAACCAGGTGCTACCACCAACTGAGCTACACCCACCGCCTAAATTTCCGCTGTTTTATACCCTTTGCCACATTATTTGGCAAGCATAATCTTAATGGATTCTAAATTTAAAGGTTTTAAAAGATACTGTTTTGCCTTTTGATCAAAAGTCTACAGGTCTGCCTTACAATGCATGCATTTTTTTGCCTGTGCTTTGATCAATTCTGCGCAAAATGGACATTCTTTTTTATGATTTTCCTTTAAGAGTACAAATATAACCATATTACATTTTTGTTCAAATTCAGTTTTTCGGAATGTATGATTTCGAATTGCATCGATGCAGGTGAGATCGTTAAAGTTTTTAAGTAAATCAATGGCACGAGATCTAGCTTCAGGACTTGCAGATTCATCAAGAATGAGCGTCATAACAGGACTGATGTCATTTTTTTCAAGACAGGTGTCGAGTGCGGCAATAGCACTTTTTTCGGTATTGTAGCGTTCGTTTTGTTCCCGCATTGATTCCGGATCAACTATTGAACCGGTAAATGCAATTTGTGAGGCAACCATCATGACATTTAATTCTTTAGAACCAGGAAGTTGCATATTTCTAAATGACCCCTTGTGTCCATAGTTTACATCAACTTTTTTCCATCCACCTTTAAAGACAGGACATTCATCATTTAAACAGATAAACATGACTTCTGAGCCCCAACCAAGTCCATCACCAACATGAACGGGAGGAACTTCGCAACAAGACATTGTTTTGTCACAATCTGGACAGACATGAACTTCGTCAAGAACGCTCAAGTTTCTAATATACATTGAAAAAACTCCTTGGTAAAATTATATCAACCCAGCTATTCAACAGTGGGAGAATTAGTATTTTTAAAACTTTCAGGTACAGCACATTGTGTTCCTTCTGACCGAAGGAGGGAAGGGCCTCAGCCACCACCGCCCTGTGAGCCTATATATAAATAAAAGGCTAGCCAGCAGGTCATAATAATGAATAACATCATATTTGGCGGCAAACTTTTTTTCTTTTCCGCCTTTTCTGGAGAATCCTGTATTGGTTTATCATCCATATGTTATTTACCAGATTTAGTCAAAACAGAATCAACAGCATGAGATCGTTTCATGTGCTCAGCTAAAAATTCGGGGCTGAGATGGGAACGACTATTTTCTATAAGTTCGCATAAACCTGATATTTCTTGTGCCTCAGCCATTTTCACAACTTCCATTAGGTTCTCTGCAAAACTGCGTACTATTTTTCTACCATCGCCACCAGTTGCCATGATTTCTGCATAGGTTCTCGGGTTTTGGTTATGAATTCTAGCCATGGCAAGAATTCCATACAGGGATGTCAGGGTTGAATGAGTTCCAATGTCAGCACAGGCAATGTCATGTTGTTTGAGAGTCATTGCTAGGGCAGTTGATATTGTTGTGGGCAATTTCTGTCCAACCCCCATAAGTAAATCATGCTTACTTGGACTGTCATGGGAAATATCAGCACCATGTTTATATAAAAAGGCTTCAAACTCAGAACAAAAAGAACCACTACGGGGAGTACGTACAACCGTGGCATTTTTATCCTTCATGGTGAGTACCTGTGGCCCCCAGAGATTGTGAACAAGCATCAGTTCGACGCCTTTACTCGTGTTGTCAGCGGCGGCCTGAAGGGTTTGCTCTGATTCACCTGCAAGTAAAATCAAGGCTTGTCCATCCTTAAGCAGTGGCCCGTATTGTTCAATGGTCGCAGCAGTTACAGAAATTGGAACACAGATAACCACCACATCAACATCCGGTATCATATCCTCGGGAGAGAGAATTGTTGATCTGCCGGTCATTGCCGTCTCGTAGCCCTCATTATTAAGGCGGTCAGCAAACCATTCACTCATGGCACCTGTGCCTATAAAACCAAATGAATTGATCTTTTTGACACGCATATCAACACGGGGGAAAGAGCCTAAAAGTCGAAGGCTCTCTTCTTCCTGAATGACATCGGTCTCAATATATTTCAGTGCTTCCTGAAGTAGCTCGTTTCCAATATGACCTTCAAGTTCAAGATATATCTGTAACTTCTGGGTTTTTATATCATTTTCTGAACGAAGGTCGAGTATGTTGATGCCTCTTTTGGTGAATTCACCAAGAATATCAACAAGCATACCAACACGGTCTTTTAAGGGGTTGGTTATAACGGCTGTGGCATCGTATCCAGTTGACCCACTGAGGTTTTCACCGAGTATTGCAAAACGGGTACGGTTATGCGCTGCAATCTCACGATCTCGAATTTCAAAGCCATGTTCAAGAAGTAATTCTTCAGAATCGACAATGGCATAATCAAGACGATTGTTGTCTTTGACATCTTTCATTGCGACTTCAATATCCGGTACAGACATGAGAGTTGACTGTGGATAATGTTCGCTGATATAATCTTCACACTGTTTAAAGACAGAACCGCGTCCAACGATATTTACCGGAGCGACAGTTGATTTATCCTGCGTCAGGCAACCAAATGATAAATGGATTGGAAGGACAAGGTTATCAACCCAGTAGCCATTAGATAAGAGCTCTTGAAGACGGAAATATTCCTTTATTTCACCTTCACGAGTGTTGTAGATTGGGATAAATGCAAAATCTACTTCTTCGTTTAAAAAGGCGTTGATTATGTCCGGAATACGGTTATAAAGAAGGAGTTTAGCGTCTGGAGAATATTGACGTGCAGCCCTGTAACCGTCTGAACCATGCGGTCCTAATGTTGCGATACTGATCATTATTTGCTGAACTGAAGAGTTGAGTGAAAAAGTATTTAATTTGTTGCCACCACAGAAAAATAGGCACTCTACCTTGTTTAAGCAAGCTATCCCATAGAAAAATGCCAGAAACTTCGTCAAAACCGCTACGGAAAAACGTTTCTGAGTATATTCAAGCTCTCAAAACCTCACCTAAATATGGTCCGCAAGTTGTCTGTCACCGAACTTTTCAAAAAAGTAACGGTGCATATTCTACTTTTTCTAAGACTTTACCGAATGTATTGATCAAATCTTTAAAAGATCAGGGTATTGAAAGATTGTACCAACACCAGCAGAAGGCCTATGATCATATCCGTGCTGGAAATAATGT